>JBILLV010000098.1:0-28026 GCA_044375895.1 Polyangiales bacterium
ACCATCCGATGGAGCACCATCTTGAGGAGCGTCGGGAGGTTGCGGGTCGAGCCGAAGAGGAGCGCGGCGTCGAGCAGTGAGGGGTGGTCTTCCATCGCGTCGAGGCTCCCCATCGAGGGAGGAGTCGGGGCATGGAACGCGCCCGATCGTCCGCCTGTCAAGCGTCGTGCTCGCGGTGGCGCGGCGCCGGGTGGTATGGTCGCGTCCGCCGTGACGACGCCCCCGGTCTGCCCGCGCTGCGCAGCGCCCCAACGCCCCGAGGGGCGCTTCTGTCAGCGCTGTGGCGCCCGGCTGGGCGAGGGCGTGGGCGATCCGCTGCTGGGCGAGGTGCTCCTCGGGCGCTACCGGGTGACGCGCGTGCTGGGCGAGGGGACGATGGGGCGCGTCTACCTCGGCGAGCAGCGCGTGGGCGAGTCGGTGCGCAACGTGGCCATCAAGGCCCTGGCGGCGTCGCGGGGCAACGACGACTACATCGTCGCGCGCTTCCGCCGTGAGGCGACGACGGTGGCCTCACTCGAGCACCCCAACATCATCCGCCTGTATGACTACGGCGAGGAGGGGGGGCGCTTCCTCTCCGTGATGGAGTACGTGCCGGGCGGGAGCCTCGCGTCGCTGCTGGCCCGCGGGCGCCTCGCGCCCGAGCGCGTGGAGTCGATCGTGTGGCAGACGGCGTCGGCCCTCGACGCCGCGCACCGCAAGGGGATCGTGCACCGCGACCTCAAGCCCGAGAACGTGCTCATGGCCTCGACGCTCGACGGCGCCGGGGCGATGGACGTGGTGAAGGTGGTGGACTTCGGCATCGCGCGGCGGCCGCCCGTGACGCCCGGCGAGCGCCCGCTCACGATCACCGGCGCGATGCTGGGGACGCCGGCGTACATGTCGCCCGAGCAGTTCATGGGCGAGGCGGTCGACGCGCGGGCCGACGTGTACGCGCTCGCGCTCGTGACGTACCAGATGTTCGCGGGGACGCTGCCGTGGGACGCGTCGAGCGTGATGGAGTGGGGCGAGGCGCAGATGCACAAGGCCCCGCGGCCGCTGCGCTCGCAGCCGGGGTGTGAGGCGCTGCCGGAGCGCTACGACGTGGCCCTCGCCCGCGCGCTGGTGAAGGACGCGCGGCGGCGCACGGCGACCGCGCTGGAGTTTGCGCGCGACCTCTCGGGGCGGACCGAGCCGGGCGCCGCGGCGGGGACGGCCGTGGGGGCGACGGTGCGCGGCGCCGCGCCCTTCGCGGGTGAGGAGTCGGAGTTCGCGCCGATCGTCCGCTCGTCGCGGGCGCCGCTCGTCGTGGGCGCGCTGGTGGTGACGGCGCTGCTCGTCGGCGGGGTGGCGCTGGCGGTGCGGGCGGCGCGATCGACGGAGGAGTCTGCCGACGCGAGCGTGGGGGCGCCGGACGCGGCGGCCCCCGCGACACTTCCTGCACAGGACGCTGGCGCGCACGATGCTGCGCGGGACGCCGCCCGTCGCACCGGCGCCGCGGCGGATGCGGGAGGCCAACGACCCGCCGCCGCGCGGACGAGAACGACCAGCCGTCAGACCTCGCGGTCGCCCTCACGCAGCCACTGACTCCAGCAGCGCGCCGTGTGCGCCGTTGACGATTGTGTCAGAGGCCGCAACGCGACAGGCCAATCCCACTGGAAGATCACCGCTTCACGGGTGGCAGGACACGGCAGGTATCAGCCGTGTGCTACGCAAGGAGTACCCATCGGGTGCTGAAAAACGTCACCCATGATGCAGTTGCGCAACCTGTCGCGCGACAAATGCCCGTACTCATCAAACTAGATGAACGTGGCACAAAACTTGATGCGGATGGAGGCCTAGGTGGTGCGCATGGCGATGATGGGATCGAGGGTGCCCGACTTCGAAGAGTCGACGAGCGTCCAAGGCGGTGCGTACGAGAGCACGTCGGAGGCGTTGTCGTCGGCGGAGATGGACGCGATCGACGCGATGCACGGTCGCCTGTCGGAGGGGCACTACGAGCTCCTCGGGGTGGCGCGCGACGCGACGCGGCCGGACGTGCGGGCGGCCTATTTCGAGCACATGAAGCGCTTTCACCCGGAGGTGTTCTGGGGGCGCGAGCTGTCGCTGTATCGCCCGCGGGTGGAGGCGATCCACGCGGCGCTGACGAGCGCGTTCGAGGTGCTCTGTGACACGCAGCGGCGGGCTGACTACGACGCTTCGTTGCAGGTGGCGCGCAAGGTGAGTTCGCCGCGGGTCGAGGCGGTGCGGGCGGCGGCGAAGGTGACGGGGGTGACGGTGCGGTCGACGGCCGACGCGCCGCCGCGGCGGCATTCGGGGATGACCGCGCCGGTGTCGGAGCCGCGGGTGTCGGCTCTGACGGAGCGCGACGAGGCGCCGGTGCCGCGGGAGGTGACGCAGCAGTCGCTGGCCCGGTCGCGCGCCGAGCACATCCTGAAGCAGCGGCTGGAGCGGGCCGCGGAGCTCGACGCGCAGGCCCGTGACGCGCAGCAGCGGGGCGACGAGGTGGCGATGGCGTCGCTGCTCCGTCAGGCGCTGTCGCTGATGCCCGAGCACGAGGACATTAAGCGTCGGCTGGAGGACTACGAGGCGCGGCGGATGGCGGCGGCGCACGATCGCTACTCGATCGCGGCGCGCACGCACGAGCGGGACAAGCGGTGGGACGCGGCCTTCGGGGCGTGGATGAAGGCCATTCACGAGCGGCCCAACTCGCTGCCGGCGCACCTCGGCGCGGTGAACGCGGCCTGTGAGGGGCTCATCGACCTCCAGTCGGCCGCCGACCTCGCGCGCAAGGCCACGCAGCTCGACCCGAAGAGCGCCGACGCGCAGGCTTCGTTGGGGCGGGTGTTCTTCCTGGCGGGGCGGATGGCGAGCGCGCGGGGGGCGGCGGAGGCGGCGCTGCGGCTCGATCCGCGGCATGAGGTCGCGCTCGACCTCGCGCGGCGGCTCAAGGTTCGGTGAGCGGGTCGAGGAGGACGCCGGGGTTCATCACGTCGGCGGGGTCGAGGGTGCGCTTGGTGGCGGCGAGCGCGCGGGCGTAGAGGTCGGGGCGCTCGGCGTCGTACCAGGGTCGGTGCGTGCGGCCCACGGCGTGGTGGTGGGTGATGGTGGCGCCGTGGCGGGCGAGGGCGTCGCTGGCGGCGCGCTTCACGGTCGCCCACTGGTCGAGCGCGCGGGCGGGGTCGAAGGGGCCGAGGAAGGTGTAGTAGGGCGCCGGGCCGTCGGGGTACACGTGCGTGAAGCGGCACGACACCACCCCCGCGCCGCACGCCGCGCGGAGCGCGCCGCCCACCGACGCGATGACGTCGTCGTGGAGGGCGGCGAAGCGCGACCAGGAGACGCAGGTCTCGAAGGTGTCGGCCATGATGCCCGCGCTGAGCAGGCCGCTCTGGAGGTAGGGCGCGCCGACGAAGGCGTCGCGCCAGCGCTGGGAGGCCGCCGCGCGGGCGCCGTCGTCGTCGTGGCGGCGGGCGATCCCGTCGTCGCAGCGGCCGCCCTCCGCGCAGGCGATGGCGACGGCGCGCTCGATGGCGGCGTCGGGGGCGTGATCGGCGGACTCGAAGCCGAGGAGGAGCACCGCGTCGCCGCCGGATCCGACGCCGTTGAGGAGCGTCTCGTGGGGGTCGAGGACGCGGCAGTTGGCGGGGTGGAGGCCCGACTGCGCCACCGCGCGGGCGGCGTTTGCGGCGTGCGCGAAGCGGTCGAAGCGGACGCTCGCGGAGTAGCGCCAACGGGGCGCCGGGCGGACGCGGACCCACGCGCGGGTGATGACGCCGAGCGCTCCCTCCGAGCCGAGGACGAGGCGGTTGGCGTCGGGGCCAGCGCCAGAAGCGGGCAGGCGCGGCGTCTCCAGCACGCCCGCGGGGGTGACCATACGAACGGCGTGGGTGACGTCGTCGATGTGGGTGAGGAGCGTGGCGTAGTGGCCGCCGGCGCGGGTCGCGACCCAGCCGCCGAGGGTGGAGAACTCGAACGACTGCGGGTAGTGACGGAGCGTGAGCCCGTGCGGCGCTAGGTGGGCCTCGACGCGCGGCCCCGTGGCGCCAGCCTCGATGCAGGCGACGCGGGAGGTGGGGTCGAGGTCGATGAGGGCGTCGAGGCGGCGCAGGTCGAGGGAGAGCGTGGCGGTGTAGCGCGGGTCGACGCACTCGACGCCGCCGACCACGGAGGTGCCGCCGCCGTAGGGGACGACGGCGACGCGGTGGGCCGAGCACCAGGCGAGCGCGCGGGCGACGTCGGCTTCGTTCGCGGGCGTGGCGACGAGGTCGGGGGCGGCGGAGAAATCGCCCTGGAAGCCGCGCACGAGGTCGCGCCAGGCGCGGCCGTAGGTGTGGCGGATGCGGGCCTCGCGGTCGTCCGTCGTGAAGTCGGCGAGGCCATCGGGCACGTCGATGCGGGGGCTCGGGACGCGCGCCGAGGCGATCGAGGGATAGGGGCTGATGGAGAAGCTGCGGTCGAGGAGCGCGCCGACCTGGGCGGCGAGGAGCTCGCGCGCCGCGTGGTCGGGGAGGCGATCCTCCCAGCCCCAGGCCCAGTGGCTGCGTTCGCGCGCGTCAGCCACAGGTCGACGACCGCCAGTACCAGCGCGAGCACGCGCCGTTGGTGGGGCCGCGGTCGGTGCCCGTGGCGCAGCGGCTGCCGGAGGAGGTCTGACACCAGCCGCACTCGCTCTGCTCGGCGCAGTTGCGGCAGGAGGTGAAGCGCGCGCAGGGGTCGGGCGGGGCGCAGTCCATGGTGGTCCAGGCCCAGTTGGGGCCGCCGCACGAGCGGTCGTTGGAGCCCATGGAGCTGCCCGAGAGGCAGCGGTTGGAGCTCCGACACCAGCCGCAGCCGCTGACCGGGGTGCAGGTGCCGCACGCGGTGTTCGAGCTGCACGGGTCGCAGCGCCCGCAGTCCATCTGGCAGCTCGCGCAGGACTCGAAGGGCGCCGTGCACGTCCCGTCGCCGCAGCGCGGCAGCGTCGGCACGTCGGGGAGGGCGACGTCGGGCAGGGGGATGTCGGGGAAGGAGATGTCGGGCGGCGCGACGTCCATGCGCGGCACGTCGGGTGCGGTGGTGACGTCGGGGCCCGTGGTGACGTCGGGCGGGGAGGTGACGTCGGGTGCGGTGGTGACGTCAGGCGCGGTGGTGACGTCGGGTGGGGAGGTGACGTCGGGTGGGGAGGTGACGTCGGGCGCGGTGGTGACGTCGGGTGGGGAGGTGACGTCGGGCGCGGTGGCAACGTCGTCACCGGGCGACGCGTCCTTCGCGGGGACGGTGAGCCAGCTCTGGTCGTAGCTGGAGCAGGCGACGGAGAGAAGCGCGATGAGGAAGGAAGTGCGCATGGGCGTGGTGAGGCTCCTCCGAGGGGGAGCCTGAGTCTACTCCGCGCCGAGCTGGGCGAGAAACTGGTGCGCGTCGTCGAGGGAGGCGTCTTCCGACAGGGCCTTGCGCGCGAGGAAAACGGCCTTCTTCTGGTCGCCCTGGGCCAGCGCGATGACGCCCTGCTTGAGGAAGGCCTGGGCGCGCGACATGGGGGAAGGGTTCTTCATCAGGGTGATGGCCCGGAGCGCCTTGAGGGAGACCTCGTGGTTGCCGAGCTCCATCGACACGTCGGCGAGCTCGGCCGCGATCTGGCCGTTCTGCATGTCGGTGTCGAGGGCCGCGTTGAGCCAGAGCATCTCGACGCTGTGATCGTTGGCCGCGAAGGCCACGTGGGCCATGCGCTGCTGGAGGATCGCGAGCTCCTTCGAGCGCCGGCCCTTGTGCGCCGCGATGGACTCCTCCAGCAGCCGCGAGGCCTCCTCCAGCCGCTCGGTCATGGTGAACGCGTCGGAGAGGAGCACCGTCGTGTCGTGGTCGTTGGGGCGCGCCTCGAGCGCCCGCTGGAGCAGCGGGATCGCCTGCGAGGGGTCGCCCGTCGGCTCCAGCCACGACTCCGCCGCGCGCTTGAGCGCCTCGAAGCGAACGCCGTCGTCCGTGGCGAACTCCGCCTCGTCCATCCACAGCGCGGCCACGTCCTGCGAGGCCCCCTCCGCCGCCGCGACCGCGCGGAGGCGGTGCCGGAGCGGCGCGTTTTCCCGCGCCGATTGGTAGGCGTGCTCGAGGCCGCCGCGGGCGTCCTGCGGCGTCCCGGCCTGCTCGCACGCATCCGCGAGGCGCAGGGCCGCGGCCGTCCGCTGTTCGCCCTCCAGCCGCACCACGAGCGTCTGCCACACCTCCGCGGCCTCCACCCAGCGCCCGCCGCCTTCGTGCTGCGCCGCGAGGCGCTCGAGGATGAGCACGTCGTCGGGGTGCGACTCGGCCCAGTCGGCGAGCAGCGAGGCTGCGCGCGCCTCATCGCCCGCCGTCGGGAGCACCTCGATGAGCCGCATCGTCGCCGCCCGCTCGGCCTCGTCGTCGCGCCGCGTCGCTGCGTCGACGCGCGCCGCGTCGAGCGCCGCCACCAGCTCCGCCGCCACCGTCGCGTCTGATTGGCGCGCGAGGGCGGTCTCGAGGTCGGCGACGGCGCCGCTCAGGTCGCGGGCGCCCGCGCGCACCGAGGCCCGCAGCCGCAGGAGCTTCGACGCGTCGTCGACCCCCGCGTCGAGGGCCGCGCTCACCTCGCGCTGCGCCGCGTCGAACATCTCCGCGTCGACGAGCGCGTCGACGCACTCGCGCAGCAGCGCCGCGTCGCGGGGGAGGGCCTCGCGGGCCAGCACCAGGATCCGCGCCGTCTCCGCGGGCTGCCCCAGCCGGTCGCGGTGGATCGCCGCCGTCTCCCGCAGCGCGCGCCCGCGGGCGGGGGCGTCCTTCATGCGCAGCGCCGTCGCCTCGCGCAGCTGCGCCAGCGCGGCGAAATCCTCGCGGGCGAGGTAGAGCGCCTCGAGGCGCTCGCGGAGGATGGTGTCGTCGGGCGCCGCGGCGTGGCCCCGCGCGAGGGCGCGCTCGACCGAGGGCTCGTCGCCGAGCTCGCCGTACATCCGCGCGAGGTCGAGGGCGAGGGCCGCCGCCGTGGGGCCCGTCTCCAGGGCGAGGAGGCGCTCGGTGAGGGCCGCCCGCTCGTAGGGGTCATCGTCCGCAGTGAGCGTCGCGAGGAGCTGCCGCAGGAGCTCGGCGCTCTCGGGCGCGACGTCGAGGGCCGAGCGCAGCGCGTCGAGCGCGTCGCCGCGCCGCGTGGGCGCCAGCAGCGCCGCCACCCGCAGCCCGAGGGACGTCGCCCCGCGCGCGTCGCCCGCGTCCTTCGCCCGCTCGAACTGCCGGTGGAGCAGCTCGGCGAGGTCTTCGTCGCGGCGGTTGCGCTCGTAGAGGTCCGCGAGCATCCGGGTGGCGTCGCCGTCGTCCGGGTCCTCGTCGAGCGCGTCGCGGAGCGAGCGGATCACGTCCTCGAGGCGCGCCGGGTCCTCCGCGAGGATGCGCGCCCGCTCCAGCCGCAGACGGTTGCGCGCGCCCGTTTCGAACACATGCCCCACCGTCTCATCGATGAGCCGCTCCAGGCGCTCCCGGTCGCCGAGCACGCGGTACACGTCGAGCAGCGGCTCCCACACGCGCCGCTCCGCGGGGTCGCGCTGGCGGAGCCCTTCGTACACCTCGGCCGCGAGCGGCAGGTCGCCGAGGGGCCCCGCGGCCATCGAGGCCACCTCCAGCCCGAGCTCCTGCGCCCGCGCGCCCTCGGCCGACTCGGCCGCGCGCCGCAGCCACGCGACGGCGCCCGCGAGGTCGCCCGCGTCGCGCGCCCGCTCGCCGAGCGCTTCGAAGGCCCACACCGCGGTCGACCGCTCGTCCCGGGCTTCGGCCACTGCGACGGCGCGCCGGAGGAGTCCGTCCGCGGCCTCGCTGTCGTCCGCGAGGGCGGCGAGGTCGACACCTTCGCGGAGGAGCTCCATCGAGATGTCGTCGCACAGGGCGCGCCGCGCGAGGGCGTCACGGAGGCCCGCCTCTTCGCCGCGGTCGCGGGCCATGCCGAGGTAGAGCTCGGCGGCGGGGCCGTGCCCCGGGCGAGCGTCCAGGGACGACCGCAGCAGCCCCGTGGCCCGCTCGTGGTCGCTGTCACGCTCGACGGCCCACGCGAGCCAGGTGACCCCCGACGCGCGCGCGTCGTCGTCTTCTCGCGCGAGCTCGAGCGCGGCGAGCTCCCAGGCGAGCGGGACGGCGTCGTCGACCCCGGCCTCGATGAGCCGCTGGAGCGCGCGGACCCGCGCGGCGGCGTCGCCGGTCTCGGCGCCGAGGCGGGCGAGCGAGCGGAGCGCGGCGAGCAGCGCGTCGCCCGCGAGGAGGGCTTCGGCGGCGGCGTAGGTCTCCGCGGCGCGCCGCAGGTCGCGGAGGTCGTCCTGGAAGACGTCCCCGAGGCGGACGCGGAGGCCCGCGCCGTCTTCGCCGCCCACCCGATCGGCGAGCGTGCGGAGGGCCGTGGCGTAGCGCTCCGAGCGGCCGGTCTCGCGGGCGAGGACGCGGGCGTCGTCGTGCGCGGCGGCCGACAGCGGGGCGTGATCGAGGACGTCGATCCAGGCGTCGAGGGCCTCCTCGCGGCGCCCGACGTGGGTGAGGGCGCGGGCCCGGTCGGCGCGGAGCTCGTCGACGCGCGCGGGGTCGGTCTCCGAGGCGAGGCGCATCTCGACGGCGCGGAGCAGCAGCTCGGGCTGACCCGCCGAGCGCACGGCGCGCTCGAAGCGGCGGGCCTCGAGGTCGCTCCGCGAGGCCGTCTCGAAGGCCGATTCGAGGGTCTCACGGGCGCGCTGGTCCTGCCCGAGGCGCCGCGCGATGTCATGGAGTTCGAAGAGCACCTCGCTCGGCCCGATGGCGTCGAGCGCGGCGGCCGCGGCGCCCGTCTGGCGACGGACGAGCATGAGGAGGGCCCGGTACGCGCGCTCCGCCCGATCGAGCTGGCCGGCCTGGCGGGAGAGGTCGCCGAGCATGCGGAAGATGCCCGTGTGGCCCATGTCGATGGACGACGCGAGCTCGAGCTGGGAGAGGGCCTCGGCGAGGTCGCCGCGGGCCTGCGCGATGCGCGCGATCTGGTAGTGGACCGTGGCCCGCTCCAGGGGGCGCTGGCGGCCGTAGCCTTCCACCAGCGTGTCGAGCAGCGCGCGGGCCTCGTCGAGCCGACCCGCGGCGCGCAGGGCGTCGGCGAGGGCGGCCCGCACCGCGCGGTCGTCGGGGGCGAGGGCGGCCGCCCGCTCGAGGACAGGCACCGCGCGCTCGGCGTCACCGACCCGACGGAGGAGCACGTCGGCGGCTTCACGGAGCGAGGCGAGGCGATCGGCCGGCTCCACCCGCTCGTCGGTGAGGAGCGCGGCCAGCGGTTCCCACGACTCGGCGGCGCGATAGAGCTCGGCGAGGGTGGTGCGCGCGTCGCGGGCGCCGGGGTCGCGCGCGAGGTGGCGCTCGAGGACGGCGCGGGCCTCGGTGGGCTGGTTCGTCGCGATGTGCGCCTGGGCGAGGCGCGTCACGGTGGCGCGGAGCGCGTCGCCTTCGGCGTTGGTGAGGCGCGTGGTGAGGTAGCGCACCGCCGCCGCGTGCTCGTTGCGGGCGGCGTGCATGCGGGCGAGCGCGTCGAGGGACTCGGGCTCCGGCGCGCGGGCCACCACGCGCTCGTGGGCGGCGATGGCGCGGGGGATGTCCTGGAGCGGAGACTCCGCCACGCGGGCCACGCGGGCCCACAGGCGCGGACCGAGCGCGTCGTCGCCGGCGGCGTCGAGCGCGGCGGCCTGGGCTTCGAGCAGGTCGGCGAGGTCGCCGTGACGCCCGGCGCCTTCGAGCAGCGCGGCGAGGGCCTCGACGGAGGGGGCGTGGCCGGGGCGCTCGACGAGGTTGGCCCGGAGCGCGTGCTCCTTGCCGTCGAGGTCACCCCCGGCGGCGTGGATCTCCGCCATGTCGAGGCGGATCGCGAGGCGGTCGTCGAGGCCTTCGGTGAGCGAGAGCTCGTGGTCGCGGAGGCGGAGCAGCGCGTCGGCGCGGCCCGCGGCGCGGTAGAGCTCGGTGAGGCGCGCGATCACCTCGAGGTCGGCGGGGTTCTCGTGGAGGACGCCTTCGTACAGCGAGGCGGCGTGGGCGGGGTCGAGGAGGTCGCGCGCGGCCCGCTCGGCGGCTTCCTTGCGGAGCGCGTGGGCGGCGTCGCGGTCGAAGGGGAGGCCCGCGCCGCCTACGAGCATTTCGACCGCGCGCAGGTGGTCGCCGCGGCGCACGTGCAGGTCGACGAGCGCGCGCACCGACCACGCCGCGTGGTCGCGCGCGGTGTCGCGCAGGCCCGGGTCGTCGCCCGACGCGTCGAGCTCGCGCCAGAGCGCGGCCGAGCGCTCGAGGAGCCCCGTCACGATGTCACGCACGGCGGCGTCGTCGGTGGCGCGGGCGGCGGCGACCTCGGCGGCCTCACGGCGCGCGGCGATGGCGGCGCGGGCGGCGGGCTCGGCGTCGGCGAGCGCGAGGAGCGTCTGGACGAGCGCCGCGTCGGGTCGGTCGCGGCGCAGGTCGGCGAGCATGCGGAGGGCCACCGGGTCGCTCGGGTCGCGCGCGATGGCGCGGGCGAGGCTCGACTCGGCGGCGGCGCGGTCACCGCGGCGGTCGCGGTGCCAGACGCCGAGGCGCGTGTCGATGGCGCGGGCGAGCGCGACGGGGAGCTCGGCGTCCGAGGCGGCGTCTTCGAGCGTGGCGGCGAGGGAGGTCCAGGCGTCCGCGGGAGAGGGGTGCGACGCGGCGGCGGCCTCGACGTGGGCCACGAGGTCGTCGTCGAGGGAGCCGACGGCGGCGGCGTGGGCGACGATCGCGCGGGCGACGGCGTCCCAGCGGTGGATGCGCGCGCCCACGCGGACGACGGCGAAGGTGGCGTCGAGGTCGATCGGCGCCTCGCGGGCGACGCGGTCGAAGGCGGCGAGGGCCTCGGCGGGGTCGCCCACGCGCGTCTCGAGCACCTCGCCGAGGCGGTAGGCCACGCCGCGCCCGCGGGGCACGCCGGTGAGGGCGCGCAGGGTGATCTGGTAGGCGAGCACCACGGGCTGCCAGTCGCCCACCGCGGCCGCGAGGCGGTGAACCTCCGACTCTGTGGTGGCGAGGAGCGCGTCGTCCTGCGCGGCGAGCGGCATCGCGCGGGCGGCGGCGTGGAGGGCGGCGCCGAGGTGCTGGGCGCGGTGCTCCTGGAGGCCGGCCGATTCGAGGAGGACGCGGGCGCGGCCGAGGCGGTCGGGGGCGGCCTCGATCCGCTGCTCGACGAGGCCGAGCGTCTGCTCCCACGCGTCGGTCTCGGCGTAGGCGCGGGTGAGCGCGTCGACGGCGGCGCGACCGACCTCGGACGAGGCCCCGGCTTCCTGGAGGATCTGCCGGAGCCCTTCGCACGCGTCGGACTCGGCGGCGTCGGCGGCGAGGGCCTCGCGGTAGCGCTCCACCGCGCTGGGGTGGTCGCCGAGGGCGCGGTGGACGTCGCCCATGCGGCGCAGGAGGAGGGCGCGGCGGGCGTCGCCGGGTTCGGCCTCGGCGGCGCGACCGAGCAGCGCGAGGAGCTCGTCGTGACGGCCCGCAGTGTCGAAGAGGGCGGAGAGGGCGTCGACCGTCTCCGCGTCTTCGCCGAAGGCCACGCGCACCGCGTCCCACGCGACGATGGCGTCGTCGACGCGGCGCAGGCGGCGGGTGAAGGTCTCGGCGACGCGGACGAGGTCGGCGCGGCGCTGCGACGCGGGGACGGCGGCGGCGCGGGCGCGGAGGGCCTCGACGAGCTCGTCCCAGCGCTCGCCGCGGTCGAGCAGGGCGACGGTGGCGTCGAGGGCGTCGGGGTCGCGCGGGTCTTCGGCGAGGCGGGCGCGCCACGCGCGGAGGGCGCGGTCGTCGCGGCCGCTCCACTCCGCGAGGCGGGCGGCTTCACCGAGAACCTCCCGGCGCGCGGCGGCGTCGGGCTCCAGGGCCGCGAGGCGCTCGAGGACGGCGAGGCGCTCGGCGGGGCGGTCGGCTTCGCGGAGGAGCGCGGCGAGCCGTCGGGCGACGTCGAGGGCGTCGTCGTCGCGCGCCCCCTCCACCGCCAGCACCTGCGAGAAGAGCGCGACGGCGCCGGTGGGGTCACCGAGCACGTCCGCGCGCACGTTGCCCGCCCGCACCAGGAGCTCGAAGCGCAGCGCGTCGTCGCGGTCGGGGCGCGCGGCGAGGCCGTCGGCGGCGCGGGCGAGGGCGTCGGCGAGGAGGTCGTGGCGGCCCGTTCGTTCGGCGAGGTCGCCGAGGCGGCGGAGGTGCATCGCGTCGGCGGGCTGCAGCACCACGAGCTCGGCCTGATGGCCAGCCGCTTCGACCTCACGGTTGGCGGTGAGGAGCCGGTGCGCGAGCTCGCTGTGGACGTCCGCGCGCTCCTCGGCGCTCTCGGCGACGCGGAGCGCCATGCCCAGCACGCGGAGCGCGTCGTCGGCGCGGCCCTGGTCGTCGTAGCGGGTGCGCAGGCGCTCGATGGCGGGTCGGGCCACCGGGGCGGCGGCCTCGGCGGCGATTCGCTCGAGGAGCGCGCACGCGCTGGCCTCGTCGCCGCCGTGGGCGAGGAGGTCGTCGGTGGCGGCGAGCGCGGCGGCGTGATCGCCGATGGGGTCGAGCCAGGTCTGGGCGACGCGCAGGCGCGACGCGAGGGCGGCTTCTTCGGGGACGTGCGGGAGCCGCGCGACCCACAGCGCGATGAGGTCGCGCGGGTGGCCGTGCCGCTCGTAGAGCCGCTCGAGGGAGCGGGCCACCTGACCGTCGCCGTGGTCGAGCGCGAAGAGTCCTTCCAGGTAGCGAATGGAGCGCTCGGGCTGGTCGGCGAAATCCTTGGCGACGTGCGCGGCCTCGTCGAGGAGCGACTTGCGACGCTCGGGGTCGCTCGCCGGCGCGCGGGCGATGGCCCGGTCGTAGAGGTCGAGGAGCTCCGTCCACCGCTCGGAGACCGTGAACAGCATCGTGAGCCGTTCGAAGGCCCACGCGGCTTCGGGGTCGACGGTGACCGCGCGATCGAGCAGCCGGACGAGCGTGTCGGAGTCGGCCGACCACTCGTCGTGGAAGGCCACCGCGCGACGCGCGAGCATCGCGGACGCAGCCGGCGGCAGCTCGCGCATGAGGGCGTCGAGGTAGAGCGCCTCCGCCTCGTCGGGCTGCTGCAGCGCTCGCGCCGAGTCCTCGACGGCGTCCCAGAGGGACTCGTCGGTCGGGTCCTCCGTGGCGCGCTGGAGTCGGAGCTGATAGGTCGCGTCGAGGGGCAGTTCGGAGGTCATCGTCGTTGCGGTGGGTGACGCGACGCAGGCCGCGCGCACGGCGCGCAGGATACAACCAATCCGATTCCACCCTGCATGGAAAGAGCGCGCTCAACCACCACTTCGCGTGAGGGCTGCCCCGAGGGCCGCGGCCGTGGCCTCAGGGCCGTCGAGCGACCCCAGCGCCCCCGCCGCGGCCGTGATCGCCGCGTCTCGCCAGCGGTAGAGCTCCGGCTCCGGGATCCGTTCGCGCGCGGCGATGGCCCCCGGCGCGCCGCCGCGGAGCAGCTCCAGGACCACGCGGAGTCGGTGATCTGTCACCTCGTCGCGCGGCGGGGAGAGGCCGAAGCGGGCCCGGACGGCGGCGGGGGCCTCGGCGAGCGGCGGCCGCAGGGGGTGCGCGGCAGCTTCGGCGAGCGCGTGCAAGCGGGGGTTGGGGCGCAGCGGGGCGTCGAGCCAGACCAGGAGGCGCACGAAGGCCCGCGCGGGGTCGCGGAAGGCGCGTCGTCCGTGGAGGACGCTGCGGTTGTCGAGGACGAGCACCTCGCCGCGGCCCACGGCCACCTCGCGGGCCCGGGTGGCGTCGACGTAGGGGGCGAGGGCGTGGGCCACCGGGTCGCGCGGGGCGACGGGCGAGTGGGTGAAGGCGAGCGAGTCGCCGCGGAGAGCGAGGGTGGGGCCGTAGACGTCGCCGAAGACGAAGGGGATGCGTCGGGGCGTGCGGAGGAGCGCTTCGAACAGCCCCGGGTCGCGCGCGGCGATCGTGTCGCACAGGCTCCAGGCGTCGGCAATGAGCGACTCACCGCCGCGCTCGGCCGGTCGCGCGCACACCATCACCTGCGCGTCGGGCGGCGCGCCGAGGTGGAGCTGGCTGTCCGTGTGCAGCGGCGTGAACACATCGGTCGACGCGAACGATCGCCCGCCTGCGACAGGGCGGATGGGCTGACGCTCGACCATGCGGGGCTCGGCGCCGAGCAGGGCGGCGGCGAACTGCCATGGCGAGGCGGAGGCGTGGGCGGCGACGTCACCCATGGCGACCACCGCGTGGCCGTCGCGGGCGAGGGCGGCGCGGAGGGCGGCGGGGCCGGTCGGCGGGTCCCAGGGGAGCGTCATGGCGGGTGAGCCTCTTCGAATCGTCGCAGCGTGAAGGTCGGCGCGGTGAGCTCCACGGGCGTCGGGAACACCCGCAGCAGCGGCGCCCCGGCCTCGACGCGGATCGCCCGGTCGCCATGGAGCGCGAAGACCGCCGGGGTGGCGTGGAAGCGGTCGGTGTGGACGACGCCGCGGAGCACCTCGTAGCCCGCGCCGCTCAGCCCTTCGAGCACCGACGACCACCCCGTCGGCGTGACGACGAAGGCGGCGGGTTTGACGAAAAAATGAGGCTCTCCCGCGGGGTGCGGGGTGAAGTATTTGGTGAGGTACCAGAGGGCCCCGCGGTCGCCGTCGTCGGCGTGTGGGTGCCAGCGCTGCGTGATGGCGGCGGCCCGTCGGTCGAGGGCGTCGCGGTCCCAGGTGATGGCCACGCGGCCGCCGTCGAAGCGGGCGGTGAAGGCGACCTCGTTGGAGAAGGTGACGGCGCCGCAGGGGGAGGGTGCCTCGCGCGACCCGGTGACGTCCGCCACCCGCGCGGTGTGTTCGAACGAGCTCCGCAGCGGGCCCGCTTCGACCAGCTCGGGGCCTGGTAGTGAGGCGTCGCAGGTGGCGGGCGCACCCTCGCCGATCATCCGTCGGTACTTGCGGGTGACCTCGCCTGCCCGCTTGGCCGCGAAGTACGCCGGGTCGTAGAAGGCCCGGTGCGCCGCCGCCACCTCGGGGCGCTCCTCCAGCGCGCGTTGGCGCCAGGTGACGTTGGCGGGGGCGAGCGCGAGGGTGGCGAGGTCGCCGTCGAGTCGCACCTCGTCGACGTCGTGGGACACCTTGCATTCGAGGACGAGCGGCGTGTGGCGGGTGCTGTCCGCGACCACCGTCTCGGCCACATCGAACGACCAGGGACCCCGGTTGGCGCAGCGGGACACGCGCACCACGAGGCCCGGCGCCGGACGCACCAGCAGCCCCGTGGCGACGCGCACGATCGCGCCCCGCAGCCCCGACTCCACCGACACCACCGCGGAGAGCCCGCGCCACGCGCTCGTCGGCGGCAGCGCGCCCCGCGCCACCAGCGTCTGCCAACGCGCGCGGAGCAACCGGTCGAACGCGTCGTGCCGTCGCGCGTCGCGGTCGGTGGGCAGCGGGAGGCCCCACCCGTTGGAGCTCTCATGGTCGAGGAGCGGCGCGACGCGCCACACCCCGAGCGTGCGGTAGACGCGCCAGGCGAGCCCGAGACGGAGCTGCAAGCCCGCGGCGTTGCCGTCGAGGAGCGGCACGCAGCCCTGCGCGACGCGGAGGGGGACGCTCCCGTCGAGCGTGGGCGACCGGCGCGAGAGCCGGGCGAGGCCGTCGAGCGCGTCGATCACGTCGAGGTGGGGGGCGCCCGGTCCGGTCACGGCGAGGGGCTGTGTACCAGCGTCGGGCGGGTTTCGTCACCTCCGCGGTCGGCGCCCCGACGCCAGAGACAGCGTAGAAGTCCGGGGATGCGGTACGATCGCCTCGTGATGACCCGAAGCTTGCACTCCCTCCCGGCGCTCCTGGCGGTTGCCTGTGCAATCTTCGGGTGCAGCGAAGGGCGGAGCGTGGTGGGGGCCTTGGGGATCGATGCGTCCCGCGACGACGGCCCCGACGTCACGGCAGAACTCCCGTCCCCCGACGTCACGCTTCCCGATGCCGCGATGGATGTACCCACGCTCGACGCGGCCGAGACCATGGACTCCGGCATCGATGCGGCCGAGGTGCTCGACGCCGCGCCCGACGTCGCTCCCGACCTCGCGCCCGATCTCCCCGTGGGCGACGTGCCCACCTGCGACCCCGGGTTGACGGCGTGCGGCGCGGCCTGCTTCGACCTCCAGTGGGAGAGCGCGCGCTGCGGGTCGTGCGCGACGGCGTGTCCGCCGGGGATGCCTTGCAGCCTGGGGCGCTGCGCGACGGCGTGCGACCCGCCGCGGGCCCTCTGTCGCGAGGGCGGGCTCGCGCGCTGCATCGACCTCCAGTCCGACGCCACGCACTGCGGCTCGTGCACGACGGTGTGCGGCGAGGGGCAGTCGTGCGTCGCGGCCCGCTGCGTGTGCGGCGCGGGGCGGACGCAGTGCGGCGCCCGCTGCGTCGACCTCGACACCGACCCGGGGAGCTGCGGCGGCTGCGGCGTGGTGTGCCCGGCGGCGATCAACGGGCGGGCGGTGTGTCGCGACGGCGTGTGCGGGGTGCAGTGCGCGACGGGCTTCCACGCGTGCAGCAACCAGTGCGTCGACGACCGCTCGCCGCTCACGTGCGGTGTGTCGTGCACCCCGTGCCCTGCCCCCGGCGGGATGATGGCGACGTGCAACGGCGCGGCCTGCGGCATCGCGTGCATCGCGGGGACGCACCTCTGCTCGGGCGTGTGCGTGTCGAGCGCGGTGGTCGCCACCTGCGGCGGGTCCTGCGCGCCCTGCCCGGTGCCGGTGAACGGCGTCGCCACCTGCGCGATGGGGAGCTGCGGCTTCACCTGCAACGCGGGCTTCCACGCGTGCGCCGCGACCTGCGCCAACAACCTCCTCCCCGCCTCGTGCGGGACGCGCTGCGACCCGTGCCCCGACGCGCCCAACGCCACCGTCACCTGCGACGGCCGGGTGTGCGGCTTCACCTGCATCGCAGGCTTCGCCAACTGCGACGCCAACCCCGCCAACGGCTGCGAGGTCGACACCCGCGCGTCGCCCGCCCACTGCGGCGCGTGCGCTCGCCCCTGCGCCACGGTGCCGGGCGCGGCGGCCACGTGCACCTCAGGCGTGTGCGGCTTCGCGTGCAACGCGGGCGTCGGCAACTGCGACGGCAACGCGACCAACGGGTGCGAGACCGCGACGAGCGCCAACCCGAGCCACTGCGGGGTCTGCGGGCGCGCCTGCGCGACGGGCGAGGTGTGCACCGCGGGGACGTGCCGGGTGCCGCGGCCCGGGTGGCTGACGACGGTGGGCGGGGAGGCCGACGACGAGCTCCTCGCGGTGGCGACGGACGACGACGGCAACACCTTCGTGGCGGGTCTGTTTCGCGGCACGCTGCGGCTGTCGGGGATGGCGCCGCTCGTGAGCGAGGGCTCGTCGGACGTGGTGGTGCTGAGCCTCGCTCCCGACGGGGTGGTGCGCTGGGCGCGTCGCCTCGGCGGCCCCGGCGCGGACGTCGCGAACGCCATCGGGCTCGACGCGGCGGGCAACGTGTACCTTGGGGGCAGCTTCGCGGCGATGGCCGACTTCGGCTCCGGGCCGATCCCCGCGGTGGGCGAGTCGGACGTGTTCGTGGCTTCGCTGACGGCGGCGGGGGCTCCCCGCTGGGTGCGCACCTTCGGCGGCGACGGGCCCGACGCCGCGTTCGCGCTGACGGTGGACGCGCAAGGGCCCTACATCGCCGGGACGGTGCGGGGCCGCGTCGATTTCGGGGGCGGTCCCACCACGGGGAGCCCGAGCGCCGAGGCCTTCGTCGTCGCCCTCGACCCCGAGGGGTTGTTCCGCTGGTCGCGTCGCTTCGGCCCCGTCGCGCCGCGAACCGGGAGCGCGTCGGCCTACGGGATCGCTGCCGCGCCCGACGGCGCCATCGCGCTCGTGGGCTTCTTCCAGGGGGCGATCGACATCGGCGCGGACGTACTGGTGAGCGCGGGCAACTACGACCTCTTCGTGACGAGCCTGTCGCCCGTCGGTGCGCCGCGCTGGTCGCGTCGCGTCGGGGCCGCGAGCGTCGACTGGGCGCAGGCCGTCGCCGTCGACGCGCTCGGCAACCTCTACCTCACCGGCTACTACCAGGGCGTGGTGGACTTTGGTGGCGGCGCGCTCACGGCCCCGACGGGCACCGACGGCTTCGTCGCGAGCTACACCGCGGGCGGCGGCCACCGCTGGTCGCGTCGCTTCGGGGGCGCCACGGGCGTGTTCGGCACGGCCATCGGGTACGGCGTGAAGACCGACCCCGCGGGCAACGTGGTGATCGGCGGCCTCTTCGGCGGCAACGTCGATTTCGGCAACGGGCTGCGCACGAGCGCGGGCCTCGGGGACATGTTCCTCGCGAGCTACACGACGGCGGGGACGCCCCGGTGGTCGCGGCGCATCGGCGGCCGCGGCGACGACGCGGTTCGGGCGATCGCGGTGGACGGGCGCGCGGCCGTGTACGCCGTCGGGGCCTTCGACGACACGGTGGACTTCGGCTTCGGGGCGGTGGCTTCGGTGGGCGAAGGAGACGGGTTCGTCTACCAGTTTCTGCAGTAGCGCTCAGGGCGCGAGGTCGCTGCCAAACTCCGCGCAGCTCCCGCCCGCGGGGAGCGTCGTCGAGTAGACGGGCGTCGGCGCGATGCCCGCCGCGCTGCCGCGGTACAGCCGCGTGGCGTGGGAGCAGACGAACTCCGTCCCGAAGTCGGGCTCGGCGACGAGGAGGTCCCAGCGGCCGTCGCCGTTGGTGTCGCCGACGCCGGCGAGGGCGCGTCCGTAGCCGCCGCGTCCCACCGTCGCGGGGATCGTCGTGATGACGGTGGTCGACGGGCCGGCCGAGCTCCCCGCGCTCACGCGGACGTTGGTCCCCTGCGTGGACCAGGCGATCTCACCGTAGCCATCGCCGTCGACGTCGCCGAGGCCCGCCACGGCTGCGCCGAAGCCCGCCGGCATCGTGGTGAGCGAGAAGGGCCGCGCCGCCGCGAGGCCGCCCGCGCCGCCGTAGTACACGCGCACGTTGACCACGCTCGCGGAGATGAAGGTGCGCGTCACGGTGGCGATGTCACCGTAGCCGTCGCCGTTGGTGTCCCAGCCGAAGGCCACCCCGGCGAGGTTGGCCAACGCGACCTGCTCCGTGAACCCCGTCGATCCGCCGGGGAACAGGTACATGGTGGTCCCCGCGACCACCACCACGTCGTCGAGGGCGTCGTTGTTCACCTCGCCGACGCCCTGCACCGTGCGCCCGAAGCCCGTCGCGCCGCCCGCGGTGAGCGTGCGCGCGGGCGTCGTGGCGATGCCCGACGAGCTGCCGTAGTAGACGTAGGCGGCGTTGGCGCAGGCCGTCCAGCACGCGCCCACCACCACGTCGCCGTAGCCGTCGTCGTTCACGTCGCCGGCCCACGACACCGACCCGCCGAAGCCCGAGCGAATCACCGGGCTCGGGATCGTCGTGCTGGACGCGAGACCCGTCGCGGAGCCGTAGTACACGTAGGCGACCTCGAGCCCCGGCGCCCCGACGATCGCGTCGCCGTAGCCGTCGCCGTTCACGTCGCCCGCGGCGGACACGGTGACACCGTAGTCCGATCCGGCGGCGCCGGAGTAGGTGCGCGCGGGGGACGTGCCGAGGCCCGCCGACGAGCCGTGGTAGACGTACGCGGTGAGCCCGGTGGAGCCCACGATCGCGTCGGTGAAGCCGTCGCCGTTGGCGTCGAACACCAACCCGAAGGCGCTGCTCCGCGCGGCGGTGCGCGCCGTCACGTGAACCTGCCACACGGGGGAGGGGGTGAGGCCCTCGTTGGTTCCTGCGCGGCCGAAGAGGCGCCACCAGAGGCGCCCGACGGGCAGGTCGACCGCGGGGGTGAAGGTCGTCCCCGTGACCGTGGTGTCGAGCACCACGGCTGTGCACGCCCGGTTGGTGCACACCTGCAGCCGCGCCCCGTTGATCGGGCCGCCCACCACCCAGCGGAACGTCGGCCGCCGCGACGTCGCCCCCATGAACGACCCCGGCGCCACCTGCTGCGGCGGGGGAACGGGCGCGCAGAGAATCCCCGCGCCGAGGGGCACGGCGTAGTAGCCCGGGTTGCACGCCTGGCGGCAGGTGCTCGTCACGCACGACGCCGTCCCGTTGGTGGGGGCGGGGCACGCGTTGCCGCACGCGCCGCAGTGGGCGACGGTCGTCGCGAGGTTGGCCTCGCAGCCGTTGGCGATGACGCCGTCGCAGTTGCCGAAGCCGGTGGTGCACACCCCGAGGCCGCAGCGCCCGCTCGTGCACGTCGCCGAGGCGTTGGCGTAGGCGCAGGTCGTCCCGCAGGCGCCGCAGTTTGTGACCGAGGTGTTGGTGTTGGTCTCGCAGCCGTTGCTGGCGACCCCGTCGCAGTTGCCGAAGCCCGCGTTGCACGCCCCGATCGCGCACGCCCCCGCGGCGCACGCGGGGGTCGCGTTGGCGAAGGTGCAGGTGGTCCCGCAGGCGCCGCAGTTGGTTGGATCGGTCTGCAGGTTGACGCAGCTGTTGGAGCAGTTGGTGAGGGTGCCGCAGTCGAGCGTGCACATGCCGCTCGCGCAGAAGTACCCCACCCGGCACGCGTTGCCGCACGCGCCGCAGTGCGCCGACGCGCTCCGCAGGTTGACCTCGCAGCCGTTGGCCGCCACGCCGTCGCAGTCCCCATAGTTGGTGTTGCACGCGCCCACGGCGCAGCCGCCGGCCCGGCAGACGGGCGTCGCGTTGGCGAGCGAGCACGCGCGCCCGCAGGCCCCGCAGTGGGTCACCGTGGAGCTGGTGCTGGTCTCGCAGCCGTTGGTCACCAGGCCGTCGCAGTTGCCGAAGCCCGCGTTGCAGGTGATGCCGCAGGCGCTGGCCGCGCAGGTGGCCGTCCCGTTGGTGCTGTTGCACGCGGCGCCGCACGCGCCGCAGTGGGCCGGGGTGCTGCCGGTGTTGGTCTCGCAGCCGTTGGCGGCGACGCCGTCGCAGTTGCCGAAGCCCGGGTTGCACGACCCCACCGTGCAAGCCCCCGCCGCGCACGCCGGGGTCGCGTTGGCCAGCGAGCACGCGGCCCCGCAGGCGCCGCAGTGGGCCGGGGTGCTGGCGAGGCTCACCTCGCAGCCGTTGGCGGCGCTCCCGTCGCAGTTGCCGAAGCCCGCGCTGCAGGTGATGCCGCAGACGCCCCCGCTGCACGTGGCCGTCCCGTTGGTGCCGTTGCACGCCGCCCCGCAGGCGCCGCAGTGGGCGGCGGTGGTGGCGAGGCTGGTCTCGCAGCCGTTGGCCGGGTTGCCGTCGCAGTCGCCGAAGCCCGCGTTGCACGCGAAGCCGCAGCCGCCGCGCGCGCACGTGGGGACGGCGTTGGCGCGGGGCGGGCACGCGTTGGCGCAGGCGCCGCAGTTCTGCGGGTCGGTCTGGAGGTCGAAGCAGCGGCCGGCGCAGAAGGTGGTGGGGGCCGCGCAGATGCTCGCGCAGGCGCGGGCCGAGCACACCTGGCCGGTGGCGCAGGCGCGGCCGCAGGCGCCGCAGTGGGCGTTGGAGGTCGAGAGGTTGGCCTCGCAGCCGTTGGCCACCGCGCCGTCGCAGTCGGCGAAATCTCCGGTGCAGGTGCCGACGGCGCACGCCCCCGCCACGCAGGCCGGCGTCGCGTTGGGCACGGCGCAGGCCCCGCCGCAGCGCCCGCAGTGCGACGCGCTCGCGCGCAGGTCGACCTCGCAGCCGTTGGCGGGGTTGCCGTCGCAGTCGCCGAAGCCCGTGTTGCAGCGCGACACGCCGCACGCGCCCGCCGAGCACGCCGCCGTGGCGTTGGGCAGCGCGCACGCCCGGCCGCACGCCCCGCAGTGGGACGGCGCCGCGGCGAGGTTGGTCTCGCAGCCGTTGGCGGGGTTGCCGTCGCAGTCGCCGAAGCCCGGGTTGCAGCGCGACACGCCGCACGCCCCCGCCACGCAGACCGAGGTCGCGTTGGGGAGCGAGCACGCGCGCCCGCACGCGCCGCAGTGGGAGGCGGAGGTCGCGAGGCCGACCTCGCAGCCGTTGGAGACGAGGCCGTCGCAGTTGCCGAAGCCCGCGGCGCAGGCGATCGCGCAGGATCCCCCCGCGCACGAGGCCGTCCCGTTGGTGGCGTTGCACGCGGCGCCGCACGCGCCGCAGTGCGAGGTGGCGGTGGCGAGGCTGGTCTCGCAGCCGTTGGTGGGGTTGCCGTCGCAGTCGCCGAAGCCCGCGTTGCAGGCGCCGAGCGCGCACGCCCCCGCCGCGCACACGGCGCTGGCGTTGGCGAAGGCGCACACGTTGCCGCAGCGACCGCAGTTGCCCGCGCTCGTCCGCAGGTCGACGCAGGCGGCGCCGCACGCCGTCAGCGCGCCGCAGTCGCGCGCGCACGCCCCGGCCCGGCAGAACCACCCCGCCATGCACGCGTTGCCGCACGCGCCGCAGTGGGCGGCGGCGGTGGCGAGGTCGACCTCGCAGCCGTTGGCCGCCGCCCGGTCGCAGTCGGCGCGGCCCGCGTTGCACGCCGCGACGCCGCACGCGCCGCCCGCGCACACGCCCGTCGCCGCGGGGGGCGCGCAGGCCGACCCGCAGGCGCCGCAGTGGGCGAGGGTGGTCGCGAGCGTCACCTCGCAGCCGTTGGCCGCGCTCCCGTCGCAGTCGCCGAAGCCCGCGCTGCACGTGATGCGGCAGGCGCCCATCGCGCAGGCGGCCGATCCCCCCGCGGTGCTGCACGTCCGGCCGCACGCGCCGCAGTGGGCGGCGGAGGTCGCGAGGTTGACCTCGCAGCCGTTGGCGGAGTCGCCGTCGCAGTCGGCGAAGCCCGGGAGGCAGGCCGCGACGCCGCAGCGCCCCGACGAGCACGCCGCCACCGCGTTGGGGGGCGCGCAGGCGCGGCCGCAGGCGCCGCAGTGGGCCGTCGCGGTCGCGGTGGAGGTCTCGCAGCCGTTGGCGGCCATGCCGTCGCAGTCGCCGTAGCCCGCGTCGCAGGCGATGCGGCACGCGCCCGCCGCGCAGGAGGCCGTCCCCTGGCTGCGCGGGCAGGCGTTGCCGCACGCGCCGCAGTGATCGACGGCGGTGGCGAGCGCCACCTCGCAGCCGTTGGAGGGGTTGGCGTCGCAGTCGGCGAAGCCCGCGTTGCACCGGCCCACGCGGCAGCGCCCGTCGCCGCACACCGCCGTCGCGTTGGGCAGCGAGCACGCGTTGCCGCACGCCCCGCAGTGGAGGAGTGAGCTCGTGAGGTCGGCCTCGCAGCCGTTGGCGGCGTTGCCGTCGCAGTCGCCGAGCGTCGCCGACGAGCACATCCCGGTCGGCTCGCAGCGCGCGGCGGCGCAGCGCGCGCCCGTCCCCGGGAAGGCGCAGCGCGTGCCGCAGGCCCCGCAGTGCTGGGCGCTGACGGTGAGGTCGGTCTCGCAGCCGTTGCCCATGTCGCCGTCGCAGTCGCCGCGCATCGGGGGGCACAGCACCCGGCAGCTCCCGGACTCGCAGCGCGCGTCGGCGCCGCCCGCGCAGCGCTGGCTGCACATGCCGCAGTGGTCGGTGGAGGCGCGGAGGTCGGCCTCACAGCCGTTGTTGGGCAAGCCGTCGCAGTCGGCCCAGCCCGCCTCGCAGACGAGCGCGCAGGCGCCCGCCGCGCAGGCCGCGGCGGCGTGGGGGGCGGCGGCGCACGCGCGTCCGCAGGCGCCGCAGTGGGTGGGCGAGGTCTCCAGGTCGGCCTCGCAGCCGTTGGCGCCGGCGCGGTCGCAGTCGCCATAGCGGGGGTCGGTGCAGCGGACCGAGCAGGCGCCGGCCGCGCACACGGCCTCCGCGCGGGCGCCCGCCGCGCAGGCCGTCCCGCAGGCGCCGCAGTGGCGCGGGTCGCTCTCGCGGCGGGTGCAGACGTCGCCGCAGCGGTCGGGGGTGGGCTCGGCGCAGCGGTCGGTGCAGGCGTAGGAGACGGCGCCGGCGGCGTCGGTCACCTCGGCGCAGAGGGCGCGCGGGGCGCTGCAGCGCGTGCCGCAAGCGCCGCAGGACTCCGGGCGCGAGAGGTCGGCCTCGCAGCCGTTGGCGGCGTCGCCGTCGCAGTCGGCCCACCCGCGGTCGCAGGCGAAGGTGCAGGCCGAGTCGGCGCAGGCGCCGCGGGCGTGGGGGGCGCTCGGGCAGGCCCGGCCGCAGGCGCCGCAGTGGGCCGCGTCGCGGTCGATGCGCACCTCACAGCCGTTGACCACGGCGCGGTCGCAGTTGTCGGTGAGGCGCGGCTCGCAGCGCAGCACGCAGGCCCCCGCGACGCAGCGGTTGAAGGGGTTGAGCGCGCGGCAGTCGTAGTCCTCGCGGCACTGGGCGCGGCACTGGCCCTGGAGGCACGCCTGGCCCGCGCCGCACTCGCTGTCGCGCACGCAGGGCATCGCCATGCGGAGCGGGACGCAGCCCGATGCGGAGCCCGCGGTGTCGGCGGCGCGGCACTGGTGGGCCGCCGGGCAGTCGCTGTCCTGGCGGCAGGTCGCGCGGCAGTAGTGGTCGACGCACACCTGCCCGCCGCCACAGTGGACGTCGAACTCGCACTGCCCCTCGGGGATGCTCGACGTGCACCCGAGCAACGCGATCACCAGACAGACGACCCACGCCACCGCATGGCGCGACCCCTTGTGACGAACCCTCATGGGCCGAGTCGTACCCCAGAATGACGCCCGGCGGCAGGTTCGTGGCGGGAGAAATCGTCGGTTGCTACGGCGGAGGTCGGCGTGAAGTTCTGACTCCCTTTGGTCAACGTTCGGCGAAGAGGAGGGTGCCGGCGCCGACCCGCACGCGGTGCCCGCGCCAGCAGACGTGGCGGCGCAGCGGGGCCGCGGCCCACACGCCCAGCGCCACGACCTCGCGGAGCCACCCGAACAGCAGGGGTCGGTGCAGCTCGCGGGTGCCCTGGAGCGCGAGCGAGGAGAGCACGTCGCGCACGAAGAGAATGAGCACCGCCCAGAGCAGCGCCCAAGGCCCGAGGCAGCGCCACGCGAAGGGGAGCACCGCCAGCGGGCTGGTGAGCGGCTCGACGACGTACGCGAAGGGCCGGAGGTGGAAGCGCATCATCGCCCAGCGGAGGTGGCGCTGGGTGAAGGCGCGGAGGTTCATCGGGCCGAGGGCGTTGTCGAGGACGACGGGGGCGATGACCACGCGGCGCCCGGCGTGCTGGTAGAGCTTGCCGAGCACGTAGTCCTCCGCAAGCACGTCGGCCACGCGGGCGAGGCCCCCGAGCGCGTCGAGCTCGCGGCGCGAGAGCAGCATGGATTTGCCCACCACCACGCGGTCGCCGAGCGCCGAGGGGAGCGCGATGCCCGCCGCGCAGAAGCCCGCGAGCTGCACCGATTCGAGCGCGCTCCCGAGGCCCGTGCCGCCCGTCCCGACGAAGAGGTTGGTCACGATGCCGACGCTCGGGTCGGCGGCGCGCGCGGCGGCCACGTCGCTCACGTAGCCGCGCGGCGCCCGCACGTTGCTGTCGCTGATGAGCACGAGGTCGTGGGCGGCGTGAGGGAGCATGCCGCGGAGGTTGCGCACCTTGGGGTTGTGCCCCGTCAGCCCGCCGCTCACCACGACGCGGGTCGACACGTCGGGGAAGCGCGCGCGGAGGCGCTCGACCACCGCGAGGGCCGGGTCGTCGGCGCGCTCGACGCCGAACACCAGCTCGTAGTCAGGGTGGTCTTGCGTGAAGAAGCTCGCGAGGTTGTCTTCCAGCGACGGGTCGGCGCCGCACAGGGGCTTGAGCACCGACACGGGCGGCAGCGCCTCGGGCGGCACCGCGGGCGGGCGCGCGAGCACGCGGTCGATCACCGAGGCCGTGCCGAAGAAGGTCCACGCGGTGCAGACCGCGACGGGGAGGAGGGCGAGGGGGGCGTTCATCGCAGGGGGCTCCCTTCGGACGCGGGGTGGCGGAAGATGCGCGACCAGAGCGGCAGGCACACGCCGAAGTAGACGACGTGGGTGGTGACGAGCCGGAGGGCCACGGGCGGGAGCGCGACGTGACGGCTCGCGAGGTCGAAGAGCGCGAGGTTGGCGACGAAGCCGAGGGCCTCCACCGCGGCGAAGCGGAGCGCCTGCGAGGCCCACGCGGGGTCGTCGTCGCGGAAGGCGAAGCGCTTGTTGCCGACGAACTGAATCGCCACCCCGACGCACAGCGCGGGCGCGCTCGCCGCGCGGGCCGCGACGCCGAGGCCGTGCGTGAGGAGCGCGAGGGTGAGGAGGTCGGCGAGCGTCGCCACCGCGCCGACGCCGGCGCTGCGGACGAGCGTGTCGAAGCGGTTGATCCAGCGGGGGAGGTAGGGCACGCCGGAGGGTGAGTGCACGAAGGGAGCCACGCGACGCGGGCGTGACAACCGCGCAAACCGGCGGCGCGGAAGGGGCGCGAATCGCCCGAGAACACGGCCCGCGCGTGAGCGGCGAGGGGAGTGACCGGCCAGCGCGATTGGCGTCACGCGCGCTTCGCGGTGGCACCGCGCCGTGGCGGCAGGCGCGCCGCCCACGCACCCCGCGACGGGCGTCAGAGCCGCATCTGGATCCAGGTGAAGAACAGCTGCCCGAGGCCCTCCCAGCCGGGCACGAAGGTGGTCTCGATGGAGAAGCGCGAGACCCCGAGCGAGAGCACCGGCAGCACCACGGGGATCGGGAAGTAGTTCCAGTCCCAGCGCCCCATCACGAAGACCATGTACCCGGCGCCGATCACCACGTCCTGGTTGGCGCCGAAGACGCTCCGGTTCCAGAGGTGCATGTAGCCGAAGTTGTATTGCCAGCGCGCGGCCGAGTCCTGAAAGACGATCCCGAACACCTCGCGCCGGTTGCCCTGCTCATCGATGCGCGAGCGGCCATACCCGAGGCCGAGCGGCCACTCCGTGTACCGCGCGATCTTCTCCATCGAGTAGGTGGTGCGCAGGTGGTACGTGTTGATGGGCGTGAGCTGCATCGCATCGCCGAGGCGCACCGTGTCGACCCAGTTGCGCCACACGCCGCCCTCACCGTGCGCCGCGCTGGGGCTGTGAAACGACCGCCGCAGGCGCTCGACCCCGCCCGGACGCGCCACCGCCGAGCGCGCGCGCGCCGAGCTGCAGCCGACCCAATGCAGGGCAGACACGGTGACGAGCGTCGCGCCGAACAGCGTCCGAATCACCCTGGTAGCCTAAGCACCGCCGCGCCCCCGCGCCCCGCCGAACGGGGAGAATTTTCGTGAGTTCCCGCGGTGTCATGGGCGCACGACATGCGCCGCGCGGGTGGGCGCCGCGCCGTCAGCGGTACGCGCCGACGCCCAGCGCCGCCCGCAGCGCGTCGCGCCCGCCGTCGAGCAGTTCGAAGGCGCGCACCACCGAATCGGGCGCCGTCGGGAGCGCCCCTTCAAACGCGACCCCCTCGTCGTCGAGCGCGACCACCACGCCGAGCGCCGCGAGGTGGGTGAGCCACCTCCGCGCGTCGCCGTGGAGGAGCGCCTTCGCGCCGGGCTCGTCCCGCGCCGCGATCAGCCACGCCCGGTCGAAGGCGTCGTCGCCGGTCTGCAGGTCGCGCAGGCCCACGGCGCTCTTCACGCGGTCGGTGAGGCTCGCGGGGCGCAGCGTGAGGCCCACGCCCAGGGGCTCGTCGAAGCGGAGCCGCGCGCGCCACCCGACGGCCTCTTCGGGCGGGGGCAGGTGGTCGACCGAGGTCGGCGCGCGCGTGCGCCAGCGCGCCGTGAGGTGCCCCTTGTTCACGGCCCCTTCCGCGCACAGGGCGTTGCGCTGGAAGTCCAGGCCGCGGGCGCGCGCTTCGGCTTCGAAGGCCGCGGCGACGCCCGTCTGACGGAGGGGATGTGGCGCGTCGAGGGCGGCGGCGCGCTCAGACACGGCGAGGGCGCACTCGACGCACCAGCGGACGCGCGCCGTCACCTCGTCCGCCGTGGCCGACTGGAGCGAGAACGTGAACACCAGCGCGTCGTCGGTCAGCACCGGCCACCCGACGCCCGCGAGCCGTCGGAGCACGCGGGTGACGCTCCGCGAGAGGATCGCGCGCGCGGCGTCCTCCTCGCGCGGCGCCGCGTGGGTGACGAAGACGCCGTCGAAGGCCGCGTCGCCCGTCTCCACCTTGCGGTCGAGGCACGGGAGCACCGACGCCCCGTGAGTGTGGAGCCCGACGTCGGGGCGGCGCGGCGGGCGGGCGACGACCACCACGTCGGCGTCGCCGCGCGAGGCGTGGCGCTCGA
>JBILLV010000099.1:0-27998 GCA_044375895.1 Polyangiales bacterium
CGCATCGCCACGACGCTCCGCGAGGTGTCGGTGACGCAGAGCCGCCTCGTGTACCACGGCGCCCTCGGCCGCTACGTCGACACCACCCTCACGCGCACCACCACCACCCGCTGGAACCAGACGGCCGCCGGCGAGTGCTACGCCTACGAGGGGGCGCGCCGCGTGGTGACGCGCGAGGCTGACGGCCGCGAGGGGGGCTACGCGCTGGAGGTCAACGGCTACCAGCGGTGCACGGGGCAGTGCCCGCGGGCGGCGATGGACGTCGTGGTGCTCACCTCCCTCGACGGCGCGACGGTGCTGCGGGCGTCGTACTACGGCGGCGCCACCGCGCGCTGGGTGAAGACGGTCGGCGGCAACCGGGCCGCGGCGGGGTCGTGGCGGCTCGCCTGCAACTGAGATGGCGCCCGCGTCCGCACCCCGCAGCACCGATGCCCCCGCGCCGCCGCGGATGCGCTTCGTCCGCGCGCTCGGGGAGGGCGGGATGGGGGTGGTGTTCCTCGCCGAGCGGACGCTGGGAGACGGGCTGACGCAGCGGGTGGTGGTGAAGCGACCGCGCTGCGAGGAGCCAGAGCTGCCGAAGCGCGCGCACGACCGATTCCTCGACGAGGCCCGCGCGCTCGCGGCGATCGGGCACGGCAACGTCGTGCGCCTCCTCGACGCGGGCAGCGACGCGCACGGCCCCTGGATCGCGCTGGAGCACGTCGACGGCGTCGACGCCCACGTGCTGCTGGAGACGCTCCGCGCGGGGGACGAGCGACTCACCGCCGAGGAGCTCGCGTGGATCGCCCACGAGGTCGCGCGCGGGATGACCGCGGCCCACGCGCTCTGCGACGACGCGGGCGAGCCGACGCCCATCCTCCACCGCGACCTCTCGCCGCAGAACGTCCTCCTGTCGCGGCTGGGCGAGGTGAAGGTCACCGATTTCGGCATCGCGTGGGCGGTCGACCGCAGCACGCGCACGACGACGGGCGTGGTGGTGGGCAACCTGCGCTACATCGCGCCCGAGCAGCTCGAAGGGCGCGCGGTGGGGGCGGTGACGGACGTGTACGGCGTCGGCCGCGTCGTCGAGGAGCTGCTGGAGGTCACCGTTGGGAGTGACGTCGAGGCGCTGCGCGCGGTGGCGATGAAGGCCACGCGGCGCGATCCCGACGAGCGCCACGGATCGATGACGGCGCTCGCGGGCGCGGTGCTGGAGGCCGTGCCGACGCTGGCCCGCGGGGGCGCCGTGCTGGCGCGTCGGGTGGAGGCGATCGCGCGCAGTCGCTCGCGGTTGACCTCGGCGCTCGCGGGGCTGCTGGCGGCCGAGCGGGCGGACAACGATCGGCCGTCGGTTCCAGCGAAGCCGCCGACGGTGGAGGCCGCGGTGGCGCAGGTGATTCCGGCGCCGACGGTCGAGCGCGCGCGCTCGGGTGAGGTGGTGAAGCCGACGCGCCGACCGGTGGTGATCGCCGCGACGGCGACGTTGCTCGTGGCGGGGGTGGTGCTGGGCTTCCAACGCGAGCGGCCGCCAACGCAGCGCGCGGGCGGGGTGGTGCGCGCGGTGGTGACGCCGACGCCGGTGGCGGTGCCGAGCGTGACGCCGGAGGTGCCGCCGCGGGTGGTGCCGCCGACGCCGGTGGCGTTGCCGGAAGTGCCCCCGGTGGTGTCGCCGACGAAGGTGCCAGTGCGACGCGCGGCGCGTGAGGGGACGCGGGGCGTGACGGCAGACGCCGCGGTGGAGGCGCCCGTGGTGGCTCCTGCCGAGGAGCGGGCGACGTTGCGGGTGAGCTCGCTGCCCTACGCGATGGTGTCTGTGGACGACGGCGTCGCCGTGGGGGTGCCGCACGATTTCCGCCTGCCGCCCGGCGATCATCGGGTGCGCGCGCGCTTCGTGAACGATGGCGATGTTGAGGTGACTCGGACGGTGACCTTGAGCGCGGGGGAGACGCGACGCCTGGGTCTGACACCTCCGTAGGCGGTGTGTAGCGTCGGTCGTGTGGGGGCCCGTGCCGGAATTCATCCGCGCCAGAACCTTCCGCCCCATCACCCGTCTCCACGGGACCCTCTCACCCTCCGCCGAGGTCTCCCCATGAAGCGCTACGCCCTGCTCCTGTCCGCCGCGTTGTCCGTCGCCTGCACTGGCACCACGTCCACCACCACGACCCTCCGCGTCGCCGCCAACGCCCCGCAGCGGACGCTCGTCGCCGCGGAGACCACCGGCTGGCTCCACGCCGCCCCGGTCCAGACGCAGGTGCTCCAGGGGGCCGACGGCAACACCTGGGTGGGCTTCTGGGTGCAGACCCCCGCCGTGGCCGCGCAGACGGTCGAACGCGCGCCCCTCGACGTCTCGCTCGTGGTCGACACCTCGGGCTCCATGAGCGGGTCGAAGATCGTCAACGCCCGCATGGCCGCCGCGAGCTTTCTGGAGAGCCTCGCCGACGGCGACCTCGTCTCCCTCTACGCCTTCAGCGACGCGGTGACCGAGCTCGCGCCCCCCACCACCGTGAGCCCCGCCACCCGCGCCGAGCTGCTCCGCCGCGTGCAGGGGCTCGAAGCCTCCGGTGGCACCAACCTCCACGACGGCCTGGAAGTAGCGCGCCGCGCGGTCGAGCACGCGCCGTCGAGCCACCCCGTCCGCCGCATCGTGATGATCTCCGACGGCCGCGCGACGGTGGGTGATACGTCCCCGCAGTCGATCGCCAACGTGGCTGCCCTCGCGACGGAGAACGGCACGCAGGTGACGGCCATCGGCGTGGGCACCGACTACGACGAGAGCACGCTCGGGGCGATGGCGGTGCGCAGCGCGGGGCGGCTCTACCACCTGGAGGATCCGTCGCAGATGGCGACCATCCTCCACAGCGAGCTCAACCTGCTCGGGCAGACGGTGGCGGCCAACGCGTACATCGAGTTCACCCCGGCGGAGGGCGTGGCGGTGGAGGGGACCGACGCCGTCCGCGTCGACCGTCAGGGGGAGGTCGTGCGCGTCCCGCTCGGCAACCTGTACGCGTCGCAGCAGCGCGAGGTGCTCCTGCACGCGCGCATCCCGACGACGAGCAACGGCGCGCGGGCCTTCGGGACGGCGCGGCTCGTGTGGCAGAGCCCGACCAACGCGGAGGAGCGCCGCGCGGCCGACCCGATCGCGCTGCGCTACGAGGTGACCACCGACGCCGCGGCGCCCGCGCGGAGCTACACCGAGCGGGTGCAGGCGATGGTGGTGGGATTCGAAGCGTCGCAGGCGCAGCTGCGGGCGTCGCGCATGCTCAACGAGGGCCGCGCGGAGGAGGCCGAGCGCACGCTCGCGGCGGCCGAGCAGCAGCTCCGGCAGTCGCAGGTGCACTTCTCGGATGAGATCGTGCAGGGCAACCTGATGCGCCAGGCGGACAGCGTGTCGCGCGGTCGGCGCTCGGCGGGGGCGGCCGCGGCGGCACCGGCGGCGGCGCGGCCCGCGCGGGCCCGGGCGGCGGCGCTGGAGAACAACGCCGACGCGTTCCACAGCATGGGGTACTGAAGCCTCGCGTCAGGGCGCGGCGTTGTGCGCGATGCCCTCGGCGACCACGCTCTTCAAGATGGCCAGGATCTGCGCGGCCTCGGTCTTCGCGCTGAGCTCGCGGGAGCTCGCGACGCGCATCGAGGGCTTCGGCCCGTCGAGGTCGCGCAGCTCGGCCCGCACGAAGGTGAACGTGTCAGCGACGGTCATGCAGCCGTGCACCACCGTGAGGTCACGCGGGTGCCGCAGGTGGTGCGCGCGCGCGGCGGCGAGGAGCTCGCCGTAGAGCTGGTACTGCGGGGCGGTCGCGTCGACGCCGCGCTTGGCCTCCACCACGAGGAGGTAGGGTGCTTCGAGTCTCCCGCCCACGGGGCGGCCGAGCGCGCCGTCGACCACACCGTCGAGATCTGTGTCGCCGACTCGCGCGTGCATGGGGACCTGCGCCCACGCCTGCAGCCCGTCGCGCTCCGCCAGCACGAGGATGGGAAACACCACGCGGCTCCAGATCGTCGCCTCGTTGACGAGCGTGGCAGAGAGGTGCCGGAGGCGGCGGGTGATGAAGCCGAGTTCCTGCGCCTCCTGAGGGAGCAGCGGGAGCTCCGACCAGGGGGCCCAGGGGTGATCTTGCATGCCGAGGTCGTCGAGCGAGACGAGCCCCGTGAGGTCGTCGAGGTCGAGCTGGGAGAGGCTGAGCTGCTTCATGGGCATGGGTGTTCGTGAGAGTACCATCCGGCGGGGCGTGCGAGCGTCGCGAGTCGAGGGGTCGGCAGGCGTCTGGGGCGCTCCACGCGAAACCTTACGTCCAGATGGCGCCGCGTTGGAAAGCTCGTTGACACCCGATCTCATCGTCGCGTGTCATGCGCGGCCATGAGGACCGACACGCCCAAGGTGCATCAGCTGTTTTCTCTCGAGCGTCGCTATGCGATCCCGCTGTTTCAGCGCCCGTATGTGTGGGGCGAGGACCAGTGGGAGGCGCTCTGGGACGACGTTCGTGAGATGGCCGAGGCCACGCGCAACCCGGGCAACCACACGCAGGGGACGCACTTCCTCGGCGCGATTGTGTTGCAGAACGTCCCGCTCTCCGGGCGCCACGTGGCGACTTTCGAGGTGATCGACGGGCAACAGCGCCTCACGACGCTCCAACTCTTCCTCGGCGCTCTGCGCGGTGCGGCGTTGGCGCGCAGCGTCGCGGGCCTCCCGGAGACGCTCCTCTCGATCATCCAGAACCAGCACGCGATGGTCGACGTGGAGATCGAGCGCTGGAAGGTGTGGCCCACCCGCAAGGACCAGGACCAGTACCTCAAGGCGATGAACGCGACCGACCGGTCGGCGCTTGCGGCGGAGTTTCCCGAGCGCGACCCGAAGGATCGACGCCGGAAGCTGCAGCGACCGCCCATGGTCGCGGCGTGGATCTATTTCTACGACGCGATCGACCAATGGGCGTCGGGGACGCAGAGTCCGCCTGCGACGGTCGACGATCGGCTTTATGACCTGCTCGACGCGCTCAAGACGCGCCTCGAAGTCGTGCAGATCGACCTCTCCGACAGGGAGAGCCCGCAGGTGATCTTCGAGACGCTCAACGCGCGCGGCGTCCCGTTGCTCGCCGCCGACCTGCTCCGCAACTTCCTCTTCCAGCGCGCGGGATCGCCCGGTGCGGCGCAGCAGCTTCACCAGACCTACTGGAGCCGCTTCGAAGCGGACCTCGACCCCCACACCCCCGCGCTCGGCCGGTGGTGGGACCAGGAGGAGCGGCAGGGGCGGCTCACGCGCGCCCGCATCGACCTGTTCCTCCAGCACTATGTGACCGCGCAGACCAGCCGGGTGGTGCGCATCCCCGACCTCTTCGACGACTACAAGTCCTGGGTCACCCGCGCGCCGTTTGCGTCTGTGGAAGACGAGCTCAAGACGTTGACCCGCTACGCGGCGCACTTCGAGAAGATCCTCCGTGCCGATCCCGCGGACCCCGTCGGCCGCTTTGCCGCGCGCGTCCGCGCGATGGATCAGTCCACCGTCCTCCCTCTCGTCCTGTGGGTGCTTGACACCCCGACGCTCACTGACGATGGGCGACGCTCGATCCTGCGCGACCTCGAGTCGTTCCTGGTGCGCCGCATGATCTGCCGCCGCCCGACGCAGGGCTACAACCGCTTCTTCCTTCAGCTCCTCACAGCTTTTCGCGCACAGTCGGCCGGAGACGCCGCAAGTTTCCATGGCCTCCTCGCCGCGGGCAAGACCGACGTGACCGAGTGGCCTGACGACGCTGCCTTCGAGAGCGCCTGGGTCGACCTCGACGCATACACGGAGCTCGGTACTGGGCGTGTCTCGATGGTGTTTCGCGCGCTCGAAGACGCGTCGATGGACGCGAAGACAGAGGCTGCGCCGGTCACCGGTCCGCTCAGCGTCGAGCATGTTCTCCCGCAGGCATGGGAGGCGCACTGGCCGCTTCCGGGGGTCACCGCGGCGCAGACGGAGCGCGACGCGCGTGTGGCGCTCCTCCACGACTTCGGCAACCTCACACTCGTGACCCCCGCGTTCAACAGCTCCCTCTCCAACCGCCCGGCGAAGGAGAAGCTCCCGGAGATCGACAGCCACTCCCGGCTGATGCTCAACAAGCACTTCGGGGCGGGACGTTCGAACTGGACGGAGCAGGACATTCGCGATCGATCGAAGGCGCTCTTCTCGATCGCAAAGAAGGTGTGGCCGGGGCCCTGAACGGGTCGGGCCTGAACCTCGGGCACTACACTCAGCGCTGCGACCGACGCGCCTTCCGCTCCAACCACCAGCGCAGGAAGCTCACGAACGGTGGCAGCGCTCGGCCCTCCGGGGCGCCGCCGAGCTCCGTGAGCCACCGCTCGATGGTCTCGCGCGAGATCGGCCCACCGTAGCCCGATGTGCGCGGTCGGATGTAGTCGTCGAGGGCGCGCTGCCTGCGGTCGACGAGCGACTCCCCGTTGAGCCGTGGGGTCGCGTCGATGTCTCGCTGAAACGCTTCGCGCGACGACCGCAGCCGACCGTCGGCGCCGAAGGAAGTCGTCGCGACGTGGGCCTCCTGCGTTGGGTCAATCTGGATCTCCTGGTCGCCCTTCGCGACGTCGCAGTGCACCTCGCGGCTCCCTTCCCCGCCGCGGGAGGCGCCCAGGAGGTTGCGCCAGTCGAGGGTGCGCGTCTCGTCGACGCTCTGCGGGACGCAGTGCGCCACGCGCATCCCGCGCTCGGTCGCCTGGACGTGCTGCTCGCAGTAGCAACACAACCCGCGCTGCTCCCGCTCCAGCGCCACACGGACGGCGTCCTTCACGGGCGGGAACCCGCTATCGCCGTCGCAACGCGCCCCGGGCTGCGCGCGGTACTCCGTCAGCGGGGGTGGCTCCGCGCCCTTGGGGACGTGCCTCACTCCGCTGCCTCGGCGACGTGCATGCGCATGCGGAGCGCGACCACGTCGTCGTCTATCTCCGAGAGCGACGCGGCGAGCGTGTCGAGGCGCGCGCGGGCGTCGTCGATCAGCGTTCGGATGGCGCAGAGCTCGTCGAGCTGGGGCTGCGGCCGCTCGGGCACGCCGAACACCTCGCGGATGAGGGCGTTGGTGTCACGCCCCTCGGTCGCCCCGGTGATCGGGTGTGCGGAGAAGCCGTCGCGCGGTCGGCGCTCGGCGGGGGCGGCCGCGGCGGCACCGGCGGCGGCGCGGCCCGCGCGGGCCCGGGCGGCGGCGCTGGAGAACAACGCCGACGCGTTCCACAGCATGGGGTACTGAGCGGCGGTGACTACAGCGCGACGCGGAACGCGAGCGTCCCGCCGAAGGGCGACGCCGCGCGGGTGCCGCCGGCGACCTGGGCGATGAAGGTCACCGACCCCACCGTGTAGGCGCCCCACCCGAAGGCCGTAAAGAACGGGGCCATGGTGAAGGGGATGAGGGCGTCGTCGCGCGCGTCGTCGTCGCCGACGTCCCAACTGGCCTGGAAGGCCGGGCGAGGGACCGGTTCGGTGCCGGCGCCGATGCCCGCCGCGAGCTGGAGCCCGCGCGTCGGCCCCACGACCCCGTAGAGCCCCACGAGGAAGCTCGGCCGAACCAACACCTCCCGGACCGTGTACCGCCTCGCGACGGCGCCGCCGAACGAGCTCGCGTACTCCGACACATCCGCGGTGTAGGGGAGCTGCGCGAGGGCGAACTCGCCGCTCATGCGGAGCCCGAGGGACTCGGTCCCGACGATCGGGACGCGCACCTGGAGGCCGCCCTGAACGAGGACGCGCTCCTCGGGGTCGGACGGGGCCTCGCCCTGGAGGGTCGAGCGGCGCCAGCGGGAGTCCGCGACCTCCGCGTGGAGGCCCAGCTCCGCCCCGTGGAGCACCCCGACCGAGACGCGCCCGCGCACCAGCGTGTGAACGGCGCTGCCGGCGCCGCCCCCGGATGACTGCTCGGAGGCGCCGGTCGCGACGGTGGTGATTGACCCCTCCAGCCCGACGGCGCGGTGGGCGAGGATCGGGCCGGAGGCGGCGGGTCCGGCGGAGGCGGTGAGGAGAGTGTTGGGGCGGACGCTCGCGACCTGGATGGGGGGGCCGCCGCACGCGGCCACCGCGTAAGCGCCGAGGAGCACGACCACACCACGAGCGGAAAGAAGGAAGTTCATGCGCACGATTGGAGCAGACTCTGCGCCACGCGTGCAACGGCCCTCCCTACCGCTTCGGCTCCGTCCCGTGCGGGAACCAGATCCCGTCGAAATCCTCCCCACGAAACGGCAGATCGAGCCGCGGTGAGCGCGCGTGTCGCTCGCGGTAGAGGCACGGCCGTTCGCGGAAGCGCGTGGGGTAGTAGTTCATGTGGAAGAGCAGCGTCATGGCCCGCGCGTCGCGGTCGGTCTGCGCCTCGACCTCGCGCCGCGACCCTTCGTGCGCGCAGCCCGCGAGCGCCCGCGCGATGGCGTCTTCGTCCCACGCGCTCGGCGCCACCGTCTCGTCCGCATCGCCGCCCGCGTCGGGCACGGGCCAGTTGCCGTTGCGCCACAGCGCCACTTCGCCCTCCCGCGCAAACGGATCGACGTACTCCCCATCGAACCACACGTTGTAATGAACGTGCGGCGCGCCCCAGGGGAAGGTCGTGAGCCCGTCGAGCCCGCTGTAGCCCGACAGCGCGATGGGCTGTCCCCGTCGCACCGCGTCGCCCACACGAACCAGCGCCCGCGCGAGGTGGTTGCTCGTCGTCACGAGGCCCTCCCCGTGGTCGATGAACACCTTCAGTCCCCCGCGGTTGAACTCGCTCGACACGCGGCGCACCACGCCCGGCGCCGCCGCCACCACCACCGTCCCGAGGGGCACGGCGAAGTCGGTGCCGTTGTGGCTGTCGTAGGTGAGCTGCGTGCCGAGGAAGTCGCGCGCGAAGGTGACTCGCACGCTCCACCCCGCCTCGGGCGGAGGGCGCACGTGGCTGAAGAGGTTGTAGATCGGCACCTCCCGCCCCCGCGCCGCGACGCCGCGCCACAGCGGAAACGCCATCCGCGGGCGAAACATCCGCAGCGAGGTGTGATCGAAGCGCGACGGGGGCGTGTGGGGGTCGCCACGAAACGTGAGGAGCGCCTCCCGGAGCCGGGTTCGAAGCGGGGAGAGGCCGAAGACTTCGGCCACGCGGAGGGGGGTGTGCGCGTCGCTCATGGGGCGTCGATCATCGCACGACCCGCCGCCCATCACGGTTGACCAAACACGGCGGTGCCTGGAAACGGCCGTTGCGCCCGAGCGGCAGGGTGCGGCATAACCCGCGCGCCATGGAGATCGTCTTCGTCAGTTCTGAGGTGGTTCCCTTCAGCAAGGTGGGCGGTCTGGCCGACGTGTCGGCGGCGCTCCCGAAGGCGCTGCGGGCGCTGGGGCACAAGGTCACCGTCGTCTCGCTGCTCTACGGGTCCATCGACACGAGCGGCCTCGCGCGGCGCCTCACGAAGGTGAAGGTCCCCCTCGCGGGCGAGACCGTGGCCCTCGACGTGTACGAGGCGCGACTCCCCTCGGGCGTCACCGTGGTGCTCCTCGGCGGCGCGCGCGTCAGCGATCGGCCGGGCGTCTACGGCGAGAAGGGCGAGTCGTACCCCGACAACCACCTGCGCTTCGCGATGCTCTGCCGCGGCGCCATCGAGTGGATGCGCGCGCAGCCCCGCCTGCCCGACGTGGTGCACGTGCACGACTGGTCGACGGCGCTCCTCCCGGTGATGCTCCATCACCTGAAGGAAGAAGACCCGCGCCTCGCCGCCGTGAAGACCGTTCTCACCATCCACAACCTCGCGCACCAGGGCCTCTTCCCCCTCACGACCATCGAAGAGGTGGGCCTCCCGCGCGCCTACGGGAGCGTGAAGGAGATGGAGTTCTACGGCGCCGCGTCGTGGCTCAAGGGGGGCATCCTCCATGCGACGAAGCTCACCACGGTGTCCAACACCTACGCCCGCGAGATCGTCTCCCCGGAGGGCGGCGCCCGCATGGACGGCGTGCTGCGTGCGCGCGGCGAGCTCCTGGGCATTCTCAACGGCGTCGACCCCGCCGTGTGGAACCCCTCCACCGACCCCAACCTCATCGCCCGCTACGACGCCGAAGGGGTCGCCAACAAGGCCCGCTGCAAGACCGACCTCCAGCAGCGCCTCGGCCTCCCGGTGAACCCCGACGTCCCCATCTTCGGCATGGTCGCGCGGATGGAGTCGCAGAAGGGCGTCGACCTGCTCGTCGAGTGCGCCCCGACGCTGCTCCGCCAGGACGTGCAGGTGGTGGTGCAGGGCTCCGGCTCGCCCGCGCTGATGGAGGCCGTCGCCGCCCTCGGCCGCGAGATGCCCGACAAGGTGGCGTACCGCTCGGACTTCGACGACCCGCTCGCCCACCGCATCTACGCGGGGAGCGATTTCTTCCTCGTGCCGTCGCGCTTCGAACCCTGCGGCCTCGCCCAGATGTACGCGATGCGCTACGGCACCGTGCCCGTGGTGCGCGCCACCGGCGGGCTCCGCGACACCGTCGTCGACTGCGACCCGGAGCTCTCCACGGGGACGGGCTTCCTCTTCGACGAGGCCACCGGGGACGCGCTCTATGCCGCCGTGGCGCGCGCGGTCACGGCGTACAGCCGCCGCGGCGCCTTCGCGAAGCTCGTGCGGCGGACGATGCGCGGCGACTGGTCGTGGGACCGCTCCGCCCGGCGCTACCAGTCCGTCTACCAGGCGATGCTCCCGACCGCGGAAGAGCAAGCCGCGGTCTGAACGCTCACGCCCCGTCGAGCGACGGGCAGTGCGGCGCGAAGAGCCCGCCGGTGATCGTGCCGCCCGGGAAGGTGACCGTCACCTGGAGCGAGACGTAGCCGCTGCGCATCCACGCGCGCGGCACCACGCGGACGGCCGTCGCGCGCACGAGCGGGGCCGACACGAGGTCGCCCCCGAAGTCGAAGAGCGTCGCGCGCACCCCATCGGCCTCCGTCTGCGGCGTGGCGTCGGCCGTCGCGCGGACGCCCGTGAACACCACCGTGCGCCGCGGCGTGGGGGAGGTCTGGCTCGGGCACGCGGGGTCGCCGCCGAAGTGGGCCTCGACGCGGAGCCCGGATGCGCCCGCGTTGCCGTGCTGCGCGCGGTCGAAGGCGCCGCGCATCGCGCCGAAGGTCGCCTGGAGCGCCGTCTGCGCGCACGCGCCCTGGCAGTCCGCGGGGGCGTCGGCCGTGCCCGCATCACCCGTCGCCGCCGGGTCGCGCGCGCAGAACCGTCCCACCAGCGGGACGGCGATGCACCGCGGCAGCTCGCTCGGGCACTCGCTCGCGGCGGCGCACGCGTCGGAGCAGCGCGAGACGCCCCCGTTGGCCTCGACGCAGAGCGCGCTCGCGCAGTCGTTGCCCGTGGTGCACACGTCGACCCCGGTTCGGCCGGCGCCGCGCGCGCCGACGAGGCAGCGGCACCCGGCGCTCTCCTCGCATTCGCAGCGCTCGGCGTCGGGGCAGTCGCGGTTGAAGGAGCAGGTGCGACCGCTGCTGTCGAGCGCGACCTCGGGCGCGGTGACATCGGGCGCGGCGTCGGGCGGCGGGACGTCCATGCGCTCGGAGGAGGCGTCGATGGTTGGTGCGGCGGCGGGCGTTTCGCAGGCGCTGAGGGCGGCGCAGAGCGCCGTGCAGACGAGGGGTCGCATCACGATGGGCCGCGACTCTCGCACAGGTCGGCGGCCACGCGAACGGGTCACCGCGCGTCGACGTCGACCCCCGCGTCGTCGCCGGGGCAGCGGAGGCCCGACGCGCTCCACGCCATGCAGTTGTCCGGGTCGGTGCGGCGAAACCACAGCTCGGGGTAGCCCTGGCCGCAGACCGTCCGGCACGTCCCGTCGGCCCGTCGGGCGCCGCCCGCGCGGACGCAGCCGCAGTGGGGCGTCGGGTCGATGGGGCAGCAGGCGACGGTCGGCAGGGTGGAGTCCAGGCGAGACACGTCCACAAACGCGCCGTCGTCCGCGCTCGCGTCCATCCCCGCGATCGCGACGCAGCGGAAGCCCCGGCACACCGTCCCGGCCGCGCAGGGGCGGGCGCAGAGCGTGAACTCCTCCTCGAGCGCGTCCGTCGCCGCGTCTTCGGCGGGCGGCGGTGGGGCGGCGGTGCAGGCGAGCAGGGCGAGGGCGAGCGGGAGGAGACGCATGGCGTCGGGAGCCTACGGCACGATGAGGCGGATGGCGCGGGCCACCACGTCGATCTCGACGCGCTCGCCCGCGAGAAACTCCTCGCCGTCGATCTGCGCGGCGAGGGCGGCGCCGTCGGCGGGCGGGAGGAGCGTCATCTCCAGGCGCTTCGCGCGGAAGGGCTTGGAGTGCTCGATCCCGACGAGGTTGAGCACCTCCTCGGTGAGCGGGTTGCCGTCGAAATCCACGATGGCCTTGGAGGTCCAGTCGCGCTTGCCGCGGAAGGGGCACACTTCGAAGTAGCCGTCGTCGTGGCGCGAGGTGCGGTCGACGATCCAGGCGCCGCCGTAGTACCGGGTGTTCTTCACGACGAGGTCGGTGAGGCCCTCGAAGGTGTGGGCGACCCCGTCGGCCACCACGCGCGCCCGAAACTTGTCGGGCACCACGTAGGACTCCAGAAACTCCCGCGCCAGGGCGCCCGCGTACACGAGCTGATCGCGGTAGAGCTCCTTGAGGGGGCCGAGGCCGTCGACGATCTTGCGGTCGCGGTTGCGCGTGGCGAGGACGCGGGCCGAGAGCCCCCAGCCCGCCGAGTCGAAGAAGGCCGCGCTCGCGGCGTGCGATCCGTCGGCGCTGCGGGTCGAGATGAGCCCGGCGTCGAGGCGCGTCTCGCGGCCGATGGCGATCACGTCGACGTTGCGCTCCAGGGACTCGTCGCGCGACTCCAGGCCGAAGCTGCGCCCCTGGTCGTTGGCGGTGCCGGTGGGGAGCATTGCCATGGCGATGAGCTCGCGGCGCTTGCTGCCGTAGATGGCCGAGGCCACCTCGCGGAAGGTGCCGTCGCCGCCCATGGAGATGACGCACTCGTAGGGCGAGGCGTCGAGGCGTTCGAGCAGGGCGGGGATGGTGCGGCCGCTGGGGAGCGTGGAGAAGAGCTCGCAGGCGATGCCGCGGAGCCGGAGGAGGTCGATGGCCGTCTGGATGCGCTGCGCGTTGCGGCCGCTCTGCGCGGTGGGATTGCCCACGAGGAGGTGCGTGCTCACGGGGAGACTCTAGCACCCTCTCGCCACGCGGCCGTTTTCGAGTAGAGTCCCGCGCCCTCCATGCGCAGGACGACCCCCGGCGTGTCCGTGATCGAACCCTCCACCTCGGTGCTGCCGTGGCCCGTGGAGGTGATCGAGGCGGCGCTCGAACCCCTGATTCTCCCCGAGCGACTCGCGCGCTTCGACGCCGTGGCGCACGCGCGGCTCGGGTCGGTGGTGGTGGTGCTCGAGGCGCTCATCGACCCGCACAACACCGCCGCGGTGCTCCGCTCGTCGGACGCGTTCGGGGTGGGCGAGGTGCACTTCATCGACCTCGGCGTCGAGCCCCTCGTGGCGAAGCGCATCACCCGCGGCACCGAGCGCTGGCTCGACGTGCACCTCCACACCGACTCCGCCCGCTGCGCCGCGGGGCTGACGGGGCGGGGCTTCGAGGTGTACGTCGCCGACGCGAAGGCCACCACGACCATCGACGAGATCGCGCTGCGGCCGCGGGTGGCGCTGGTGTTCGGCAACGAGCACCGGGGCACCTCCCCGGGGCTGCGCGCGGCGGCCACGGGCACCTTCGCCATCCCGATGCGCGGCCTCGTGGAGAGCCTCAACGTGTCGGTGGCCGCCGCCATCACGCTGCAGCGGGTGACGCAGCACCGCCCGGGCGACCTGGGGCCCCGCGAGGCCCGCGCCCTCCGCGCCCGCTTCCTCATCGAGAGCGTGCGCGAGCATGAGCTCGTCATCGAGCGCCACCTCCGAGATCAACGCGCAGGATCGTGATGGCTCCGCGAATCGTCCGCCCCCGAAGTGACTCCCCCCTCCTCCCGCTCACGCTCGTGGGGGCCGCCGTGTGCCTCGTGGGGGGGTGGTTCGCCGGGGCGCGGGTGTTCAAGCCCTCCGCGTTGACGGTGCCCGACGAGGGGACGACGGACGAAGGCGACGCCGCAGCGCCGATGGCGGCGGTGGACGCCGCGGTGGTGGCGCGCCCGGTGGCGCCCGATGCGAGCGTCCCCCCGGCGCTGGCGACGGCGCGCGTCAACCCCGGGGCGCTCGCGGGCTGCGGCGACGGCGAGGAGATGAGCGTCGCGGCGGCCCAGTGCGTGGCGCCGCCGGAGCTGGAGCCGATGCTGCGCGCGCGGCTGACGGAGATCCTGGGCGCGTGCCCGTCGGCGGCGAGCGCGGCGACCGATCCGTCCAAGGTGCTCTCGCTCGGGCTGCGGGTGGACTTCCCGCGGCGGCGCGTGGTGTCGCTCCTCGGGCGCAGCTCCACGGTGCCCGACAAGGTGAGCTACGTGCCCTGCGTCAACAACACCCTCGGCGCGCTCGACGCGGTGTGGCGGCTCCAGGCGCAGCGGGCGCGGTACCAGTTCTTCTTCGCCGCGCGCTTCTCGCCGGTGCGCGCGGGGACGCCGACGGCCCCGGTGCAGGAGCCCACGCCCGCGGTCGCTCCTACGCCGGTGGTGGCACCGACGCCTGCGCCGGTGGCAGTGGCGCCGACGCCGACGGTCGCACCGACGCCCACGCCCGTGGCTGCGGAGCCCGACGCGGGCGCGGCGACTGCGCCCGACCCGTCGCTGCCGACGCCCGCGGACATGCTGCGGATGCGGGTGTTGGAGCGCACCGCGGTGGTGTGGTCGCCGGCGATCGTGCGCGAGACGCCGCGGACCGGACCCGTCGCGGCGCGGCTCGCGCAGGGGACGGACGTGGAGGTGGTCGACCGCCGCGGCACCTGGTACGGCATCCGGTGGGACCGCACGCACACGGGCTGGACGTACGGACCGGCCATCGGGCTGCCGCGGCCATAGAGCGGGTGAGCGCTGAGGAGCCAAACGTCGGCACGTTCTCCACGCCGCCCATCGCTCACCCGAAGCGCGCCGTCGCCTCCGCGTAGCTCAGGTGCCGCGCGCGCGTCGTCCCATCGGCCCGCGCCGTCCCCGACACGTCGAGGTACACCCGACCCCGCGGCGCATCCCCGAATCGCCCGCTCGACGGGACCTCCACGCTCACGTTGAGCAGCAACGCTGGCGCCTCCCCGGCGCGGAGCCAGTGCACGTTGTCGCGCTCGTCGGAGATGGTGGAGCAGTCCCCCGGTCGAAGCACCCGATCGATGGTCGGCGTCACGATCGACGTGCCCGCTTCACCGGGGCGGCGATCGAAGTGGGTGACCCGCACGCTCCCGCGCAGCAGCACGAAGGCCGACGCGAGGCTCGTGTGACCGTGCGGCACCACCGCGCGCCCGGCGCCCAACGCGAACAGCCGCCGTCGGCACGCCGTCCCCTCCGTCGCCGTCAGCCCCGTCGGCGCCGCGAGCTCCTCCACGCGAGGCCCGCGCCGCGGCCCCAGGCGAGCGCCCGCTTCGAAGCGCGCCACCGGCAGCGACGCCATCAGCCACGGCGCCGACACCTCACGAAACACCGCCTCGACGTCCTGCTGCCAGGCCGTCGGCGCCACGCCCCCCGCGCGCGCCGCCGCGCACCGCTGGGCGAAGGCCCGCCACCACGCGCGCCCTCGCGCGTCGCCCTGCGCGAGCGCCTCGCCAGCCCCCGCGAGCGCAGCCAGGGCGCCCCAGGCCGCGAGCCCGGTGGCCTGCTGGATCCACGCGCGGCGGGACGCGTCGCTCACGCCGCTACGCGAGCCGCGCGATGACGCACTTGAGGTAGCGCCCCTCGGGGAAGGCGGCCATCGACGGGTGGTCGGCCGCCGCGCCCCGCACCGCGAGCACCTGCGCCGCGCGGCCCATGTCGCGCGCGCCCAACGCCACGGCGCGGAGGAAGGTGTCGGCGTTGACGCTCCCCGAGCACGAGCACGTCACGAGCACGCCGCCGTCGCGGACGAGCTGGGCGGCGCCGGCGTTGAGGCGTCGGTAGTTGCCCATGGCCTTCTCCACCTCGCGGGCGCTGTGGGCGAGCTTCGGCGGGTCGATCACCACGACGTCGAAGCGCTCGCCCGCGCGACCGAGCTCGCCGAGCACATCGCGGACGTCGCCCTTCTTGTACGCCACGCGCTCGGCGAGCCCGTTGGCCTCCGCGATGCGCTGGCCCGCCGCGAGGGCGCTGGCCGAGCTGTCGACGCACACCACCTCGCGGGCCCCCGCCTTCGCCGCCGCCAGCCCGAAGCCCCCCACGTAGCTGAACGCGTCCAGCACGCGCCCACCCGCCGCGAGCGCGGCGACGGCGGCGCGGTTCTCGCGCTGGTCGAAGTAGTAACCCGTCTTCTGGCCGCCACCCGCGCTGCCCGGCGCCGCCACGCTGAACGCCACGCCGCCCTCCGTGAAGGCGAGGGTGGGGGCGCCGTCGCCGCGGACGATCCCTTCGGTGACGGTGAAGCCCTCGCGCTGCTGGTGGCGGTCGGAGCCCACCTCGTAGATGCGAGCGACCCCCGCGGCGCGCGCCACCGCGTCGAGGATCACCTCCGCGCGACGCTTCATCCCGATGGTGCCAAACTGCACGCTCGCGGCGTCGCCGAAGACGTCCACCGTGAGCCCCGGGAGCCCGTCGCCGTCGGCGTTGACCAGCCGGTAGCCCGAGCTCGTCGGCGAGGGCAGCCCGAGCAGCGCGCGACGCCACCGCGCGGCCTCCTCGATGCGTGCTTGGAGGAAGGCGGCGTCGAGGGTGACGCCCGCGTCGCGCGTCAGCAGTCGGACAGGGATCGCGCTCTCGGGCGACCAGAAGCCTCGGCCGAGCGTCTTGCCTTCGGGGTCGACGACGCTGACCTCGTCGCCCGCCGCGGGCGTCCCGGTCGTGCGGGCGATGGCCTGGGCGAAGACCCACGGGTGACCGGCCCACACGGGCTGCACGAAGCCGGGGCGCAGGTGAACGGTGGGGATCATCGCGGGAGCGCCTCCCGCGCGTCGAGCATCGCGCCGAGCTGCGCCCAGTCGGCGAGCGCGGGGAAGCGGCGGCGCGCGTCGTCGAGGGTGCGTCGCGCGGTGGCGTACTGGCGGTCTTCGATGTCGGCGTGGATGCGGACGGTCATGGGCTCCGGTCGTTGGGGCGAGGCGGTGATCACGGGGTCGAGCGTGCGGCGCGCGTGCTCGTAGGCGCCGAGGAGGCGGAAGGCGTCGGCGCGCAGCACGGCGGCCATCACGGGGTCGTCGGGGAGGCGCGCGAAGCGCTCGGCCATCGCGGCGAGGAGCGCGGCGTGGCGGGCGTAGGGGGCGTGAGAGGGCCGTCGTCGCGCGGCCTCGCGGGCGGCTCCCGCGGCTTCGGGCCACTGCGCGAGGTTGGCGTGGGCGTCGGCGAGGTGGTGCCACACGTCGGCCCGCGCGGGCACCTCCCGCAGCATCGCGAGGCACTGCGCGCGCGCGGCTTCGAAGCGCTGCGTGCGCACGAGGGCCCACGGGAGCTCCGCGCGGCGACGGAGCCACGCGCGCTGGGCGGCGGTGATGCCGTGGAGCCGCACGGAGCCGCGGATGCGCGAGGTCTCCAGGCGCAGCTCGGGGTCGCCCGCGGCGAGCCGCTGTTGAAACGCGAGCACCTGTTCGAGGTCGGCCTGGTCGGCGTCGGGGAGCGCTTCGAGCAGCACCTGCCCGCTCTCCAGCAGCGCCTCCACCGTGTAGTCCGCGTCGTGCGAGCGCTGGGCCGACTCGAACTGCCGCCCCAACGCCCGGATCGCGCGGTCGAAGCGCCCTTCGCCCAGCTCGACGGCGACCAGCGCCTTCCACGCGAACGAGCTCCCCGGGTTGAGCCGGGTCTCGTGCTCCCAGAGCGCGCGGTCGCTGAGGTAGTGCTCGGTGTGCGACGCGGACGCCAGGGCGCACGCCGCGACGACCGCCCCCGCCGCGACGCGAGGCTCCACGCGCGGGGTCGCGGCGAGGGCGCGGGCCGCGAGCGCGCACAGCCCCAGGAGCGGGAGGTACAAGAAGCGCGGCGCCACCAGCACCGAGAGCCGCAGCGGGACGAGGTTGAGCGTCGGCGCGAGGACGATGAAGAACAGCGCCGCGTCCGCGAGCCACGGGCGCAGCGCGGCGCGTCGAGACGCGGCGAGCGCGAGGGCCCCCACGGCGGCGAGCGTGAGGGCGCCGAGGGCCACCATCGGGGCGGCGTAGTACACCACGCCCGGCGAGGCGAAGCGGTTGTACGCGCCCATCGACGAGAGGGGCGTCGGGAGGAGCGCGAGGCGCACGTAGCTCCCGAGCGAGGCGAGCACGCGGGCCGTCGAGGCGGCGGGGCCTTCGTGGATGGCGCTCACCGAGGCCCAGCCGACCAGGGCGGTGCGCAGGGTGAAGAGCGCGGCGACGCCCGCGAGCGCGGCCCCGGCGGCGCGGAGCGCGTCGCGGCGCGCGGGGGTGGCGCGCGACGTCGTGAGCAGCGCGTCGGCGGCGAGGACGGCGGGGAGCGTGATCGCGGCCTCCTTGCAGGCCGCGGCGAGGAAGGCGAAGACCCCCACGCGCGCCGCCGCGTTCGCCTGCGCCGCGCGGAGCGCGAGGAGGACGAAGAGGGCCATGAGGAGGTCGGTGGTGCCGGAGATCCACGCGACCGACTCGACGCGCACGGGGTGGAGCGCGAAGAGCATCGCGCCGAGGAGGCTCGGGACGAGGACGTCGCGCGCCCCGCCCAGGCGGCGCAGGAGCCAGCCGAAGCAGAGGGCCGCGCAGGACGCGTGGAGGAGGACGCTGACGGCGTGGAAGGCCGCGGCCGAGCCGCCGAGGAGCTGGTGTTCGACCGCGTAGAGCAGCGACACGAGGGGGCGGTAGTAGCGCGCCTCGCCCGCGCGCAGCACGCCCGAGAAGGCCCAGAAATCATGGGTGAGGAGCTCGCCGAGGTGGCCGGGCTCGCGGACCCAGGTGTTGGCCTCGATGAGGTCGTGGTCGTCCCAGACGAAGCCGCCCGCGAGCGAGGGGGCGAACACCAGCGCGGCGGCGGCGAACACGCCGAGGGTCGCGCGGGTGCGGAGGGCTGCGGGGACGGTGGCTGCGTCGGGAGCGTCGGGGGTAGGCGCCGTCACGGCGGCGGAAGGTACCACCCTCTCAGCGGATGACGCGGCCGATCGCGATGCGCGTGGGGATGATGTACGACGGCGGGGTCTGCGCGCCGAACCAGCCGTAGCCCACGCCCACGCCGGTGAGGGGGTTGACGGCGAAGAGGATGACGCCCTGGCCGAAGCCCGACTGGCCCCGGTCGGTGTCGCGGGTGTCGTGGCCGTGCGCGAGGCGGGTGGAGTCGGTGATTCGAACCACCATCCCGTGCTCGCTCGGGCGCGGCGCCTCCATCACGAAGCCCACGTGCCCGGTGTTGGCCGAAGGGAACCACGGCGGCCGCTGCCACGCGAACACGTCCCCCGGGAGCGCGTCGGCGATGCGCGGCACCTGGAGCCACCCCCGCTCGGGTCGCGTCGCGGGGGCGCGGGCGATGGCGCGGTAGAACTGGGCCGCCACCGGGCGCCCCGAGCCCACGGCGGCGAGGGCCGTCGGGGCGGTGCGGCGGAGCACGTAGGCCGTCATCGCGGAGCAGTCCCACTCGTAGCGCCCGGCGCGCTCGTCGATGCGGGTGCTGTGGGAGTAGACGGTGGCGCGGACGTTGGCGGCGATGCGGGCGAGCTCGTCGAGCACCCGCCGGGAGGCCGTCCGCTGCCCCTGGGCCAGCGCCTCCGCCGGGCCGAGCGCCGCGGCGGGGAGCGTGAGGAAGGCTCTGCGCAACATCGAGGTCATGGACGGATGAGAGGGGCGATGGGGGTCGGAGGTTCTCGCTTCGAAGGCATACGTGCGATGCTCCGGGGCCGCAATCCATGAGTGACCCGACGCTCCGCGCCTGGCTCCGTGAGGGCCCCTTCACCCTCGCCATGTCGTCCGGCTTCTTCGGCTTCTACGCCCACGCGGGCGCGCTCTCCGCCCTGCTCGACGCGGGGCTCACCCCGGCGGCCCTGTCGGGGTCGAGCGCGGGCGCGCTGGTGACGGGCCTCTACGCGGGGGCGGTGTCTCCCGACGCGATGCGCGACACGCTCACCCGCCTGCGCCGCGCGGACTTCTGGGACCCGGCGCCGGGCCTTGGCCTGCTGCGCGGCGGGCGCTTCCGCGCGATGCTCGACGGGCTGGTCGCGGGGCGAGACGTGCGCGACGCGGCCGTCCCCTACACCGCCTCGGTCTACGACCTGCGCGAGCGGCGGACGAAGACGCTGCGCGAGGGGAGCCTGGCCGCGGCGATCCATGCGTCGTGCGCGCTGCCGGGGCTCTTCCATCCGGTGCGGGTCGGCGAGGCCCTCTACTCCGACGGGGGCATCGCCGATCGGCCGGGCGTCGCGGGGGTCCCCGAGGGGCAGAGGACGCTCCATCACCACCTCACGTCGCGCTCGCCGTGGCGGCGGGTGGGGAGCGCCTCCCTCGCGCCGCCGCGACGCGAAGGTCTGGTGTCGGTCGGCGTCACGGGCATCACCCGAGTGAACCCCTTCGCCCTCGAGCGCGGGATGCGCGCCTTCGCGGAGGCCGAGGCCGGGATGCGCCGCGCGCTCGATCGCTCGGTGAGCGGGGCGTACGTCACAGTGTGAGACGCGTCGCAAAATCTTGACGCTGCGCCCCATCCGCCGCCCAATGGGGGAAAGGCTGTGGACGACCAGCACACGACGCACGCGGAGGTGACCGACGAGGTCGTGCTCCCCGACCAGCCTACGCTCGACCGGCCCTCGCGCGCGCCGCCGCTGCGCGCCCGTGGGGATACGATCCTCGACCCGGGGGTCACGTCGGAGCTGCGCGCGGGCACGGTGATCGCGGCGGACTTCGTGGTGAGCCAGCGCACGCTGCGTGGCGAGCTCGGGACGGTGTACGACGCGCTCCAGCGGAGCACCGGGCGGCTGCGTTCGCTGAAGGTGCTGGAGGGGGCGAGCGCGCGACCGCCGGCGCTGCGCGACCTCTTCTTCCGCGAGGCGCGGGTGACGGCGCTGGTGGACTCGCCGCACGCGCTCGACGTGATCGCGTCGGGCGTCGACGAGTCCGCCGACGTGCTCTGGATCGCCTTCGAACAGCTCACCGGCGACTCCCTCGCGGCGCGCCTCACGCTGCTCGGCGCGGGCGTCGCGATGGAGCCGCCCGCGGCCTCCGAGCTGTTGGAGCAGCTCTTCGCGGGGCTCACCGCGGCGCACGACGCGGGGGTGGTGCACGGCGACCTGAAGCCCGCCAACGTGTTCCTCGCGCCGGGGATGCCGTTTACGGTGAAGCTGTTGGACTTCAGCGTCGCGCGGGCCGAGGGCGAGCGGGACGTCACGGGGGTGATGGGGACGCCCTTGTGGATGGCCCCCGAGCAGGCCCACGGCGGACCCGTGACGCCCGCGACGGACGTGTGGTCCGCGGGGCTCCTCGCCTTCCGCCTGCTCACCGGTCGCCTCTACTGGCTCACCGCGCGGGCCTCCGTCGTGGAGACGCGCGCGTGCCTCGACGAGCTGTTGGAGGCCGAGCTCGTCGGCGCCTCGGAGCGCGCGGCGACGCTCGGGTGCACGCGGCCCCTCCCCGAAGGCTTCGACGCGTGGTTTGAACGCTGCGTCGCCCGCGACCCGCGCCGGCGCTTCCGCTCGGCCGACGAGATGTCCTTCGCGTGGCGCTCGGTGCGCTGCGACCTGGCGCCGCCGCGGCCCCGGCTACCCACGCAGCCGGCCATGCCCATCGCCACCGCGCGCGCCCCGCAGACCTTTCCCCCCGACGACCCGCTGCTCTTCCACAACGCGAGCGAGGCGCCCACGCGCGCCCTGCCGCGGTACACGCCGCGACGGACGCCGCGCGGCGTGGTGATCGCCGCGGTCGCCACCCTCGCGTGCGCGGCGACGGTGTCCGCCGTCGCGCTCCATCGCCGCGAAGCGCGTGACGCACCGGAGAGGACGTCCACTCCGCTCACGCTGGTGGTCGCACCGCCGACGACGTCGTGGCGCGAGCGCGCGGCGTGGCAGTGGGTCGGGACCACGACGGGCGAGGACGGGCAGTGGCGCTTCGTGCTCACGCTGCGGCGCGTGGAGGGCGCGCGGGTGCGCGGGAGCTTCGCGTGGACGGCCGTCCGCGCTTTCACCGCGGAGCCCGGCGAGCAGGCGCGCGAGACGCTGGAGGGCGCCTACGACGCGGCGACGGGCGCCTTCGATCTGCGCGGCGTGATGAGCACCGACCCCGCGGTGCTGCCGGTGAACCGCTGGCGCGTCACATTGGGTGACGACGGGTCGGTGCGCGGCGCGACGCACGACGGCCTCGCGACGCTCACGGGCGCCCCGCGTCGGTGATGTTGCGACGGGTGCGTAGGGGCTTACGCACGACGAGGAAGCGCTGGCGATTGCTTCCCAGGGGCGCGCAGTTGGAGTAAAGCCGCGCGACCGTTGCTTGCCGCTCGCATGGATGACGAGCAACACCCCGCACGGAGCACCGACGTGACGCAGAAGATGACGAAGAAGACGACGCGCCTCAAGCAGATGGTCAACCGCCCCGAGGTCGCCTTCCTCATGGAGGCGCACAACGGGCTGAGCGCGAAGGTGGCCGAGGAGGCCGGCTTCGAAGGGATCTGGGGCTCGGGCCTCAGCATCTCGGCGGCGCTCGGCGTCCGCGACCACAACGAGGCGAGCTGGACGCAGGTGCTGGAGGTCGCGGAGTTCATGGCCGACGCGACGACCGCGCCGATCCTGCTCGACGGCGACACGGGCTACGGCGACTTCAACTCGATGCGCCGGCTCATCCGCAAGCTGGAGCAGCGCGGCGTGGCCGGCGTGTGCATCGAGGACAAGATCTTCCCGAAGACCAACAGCTTCATCCGCGGGGGCGCGCAGCCCCTGGCGTCGATCGAGGAGTTCTCGGGGAAGATCAAGGCCGGCAAGGACGCGCAGACCGACCCGGACTTCGTGATCGTGGCGCGCGTCGAGGCCTTCATCGCGGGCTGGGGCATCGACGAGGCGATGAAGCGCGCCGAGGCCTACCGCCTGGCCGGCGCCGACGCGATCCTCATGCACTCGGCGCTGCGCAACCCGAGCGAGATCCTCGCGTTCATGAAGGAGTGGGCGGGCCGCCTCCCGGTGGTGATCGTGCCGACCAAGTACTACCAGACGCCGACGGACGTGTTCCGTGAGGCGGGGGTGTCGGTGATCATCTGGGCCAACCACCTCATGCGCTCGTCGCTCGCCGCGATGAAGTCCACCGCCGCGCAGATCGTGAAGGACCAGTCGCTCCTCAACGTCGAGGACAAGGTCACCCCCCTCCAGGAGGTGTTTCGCATCCAGGGGGAGAACGAGCTGGAGGAGGCCGAGAAGCGCTACCTCCCGCGCCACGGCCGGCAGACGCGCGCGATCGTGCTCGCGGCCTCGCAGGGCGTCGAGCTCGGCGAGCTCACCCGCGAGCGCCCCAAGGCGATGGTGACCATCGGCGCGAAGCCCCTCCTCTGGCACATCCTCGAGACCTACCGCGCCGCCGGCGTGAAGGACCTCGCCGTGGTGCGCGGCTACAAGAAGGAGGCCGTCAACCTCCCCAACGTCAAGTACTTCGACAACGACAGCTTCGCCTCGACGCAGGAGGTCTCCTCGCTCGCCTGCGCCCTCGACGCGCTCGACGGCGACGTGATCGTCTCCTACGGCGACGTGCTGATGAAGAAGTACATCGTGCAGGAGCTCGTCGAGACCGACGACGACATCGTCATCACGGTGGACTCCGACCACCACGAGAGCCGCAACCGCGGGCGCAACGCGGACTACGTGACGTGCAGCGAGCCGAGCTCGCGCCGGGCCTTCTACAACACCGTCACGCTCAAGGGCTTCCGCCCCGACGACACCGCCGACGTGCACGGCGAGTGGATGGGCGTCGTGAAGTTCTCCCAGCGCGGCGCGAAGCTCGTGGCCGACCGGCTGCGCGCCCTCGCCGCGGAGCCCGACCGGCTGCGCGCGATGAAGCTCCCCGACCTGCTCTCGCAGCTCGTGCAGCAGGGCGCCACCGTGCGCGTGATCTACACCTCCGGCCACTGGCTCGACGTCGACTCGGTCGACGACGTGGTCGCCGGCGCCAACTTCTGAGAGGGTGATGACGCGATGATCCCCGCATCGAGCTTCGTCGAGGCCACCCGCGCCCACGGCTTCGCCCTCTGGACGGGCGTGCCGTGCTCGTACCTCAAGCCCTTCATCAACTACGTCATCGACGCCCCCGACATCGCCTACATCGGCGCCGCCAACGAGGGGGAGGCCGTCGCCATCGCGTCGGGCGCCGACCTCGGCGGCAAGCGCGCCGTGGTGATGTTTCAAAACTCGGGCTTCGGCAACACCGTCAACCCGCTCACCTCGCTCAACATGATCTTCAAGGTCCCGGTGCTGGTGATCACCACGCTCCGGGGCGAGCCGGGCGGCGCCCACGACGAGCCGCAGCACGAGCTCATGGGCGAGATCACCCCGGGGCTCTTCGACCTGATGCGCATCCCGTGGGAGTTCTTCCCCACGGAGGAGTCCGAGGTGGCCGCGGTGGTCGCTCGCGCCGTGGCCCACATGGACGCGAACCGTACCCCCTACGGGCTCATCATGAAGAAGGACAGCGTCGCCGACCACAAGCTCAAGACGAAGGCCGCGCCGAAGCCGATCACCGCCTTCCAGGTGGGGCCGTGGCAGGCCACCGACGCGCTCCCTTCGCGCCGCGACGTGCTCTCCGCCGTCCAGCGCACCGTGCGTCCCACCGACGCCCTGGTGGCGACGACGGGCTTCACCGGCCGCGCCCTCTACGCCCTCGACGACCGCGCGAGCCAGCTCTACATGGTCGGCTCGATGGGCTGCGCGAGCGCCTTCGGCCTCGGCCTCGCGTGGGCCCAGCCCGCCCGCCGCACCATCGTCCTCGACGGCGACGGCGCGGCCCTCATGCGCCTCGGCGCCCTCGCCACCGTCGGGTACGAGCGCCCGGGCAACCTCCTGCACATCGTCCTCGACAACGAGGTGCACGACTCCACCGGGTCGCAGAGCACGGTGTCGCACTCGGTCGACCTCGCGGGCGTCGCGGCCGCCTGCGGGTACCCGCGGGTCATCCGCGCCCACACCGCGGCGGAGGTCGAGGCGATCGTGCGCGACCAGCCCGCCGAGCTCACCTTCGTCCACGTGAAGACGGCCCCCGGCGAGTCGGGGAGCCTTCCCCGCCCGAAGGAGACGCCCGTCCAGGTGATCGACCGGATGCGCGCGTGGCTGAAGGAGACCTCGGCGTGAGCGGGCGCGTGCGGCTGCTCAACCCGGGGCCCGTCACCCTCACCGAGCGCGTGCGCGGGGCGCTCCAGCGGCCCGACCTCTGCCACCGCGAGCAGGAGTTCGCGGAGCTTCAGCTCGACGTGCGGCGGCGCATCGAGGCCATCTATGACGGCGCCGACGGGTACGTGGCGGTGATGCTCACGGGCTCGGGGACGGCGGCGGTGGAGGCCATGGTGGGCTCGCTCGTCCCGAAGGACGGGCGCCCCCTCGTGGTGGCCAACGGCGTCTACGGCGACCGCATGGCGCAGATGCTCGCGGCGCAGGGCAAGCGCTGCGAGGTGGTGGCGTCGGACTGGGTGAAGGACGTCGACCTCGCGGCGGTGGAGGCGAAGCTCGCGGGCGACCCCTCGATCACGCACGTGCTCGCCGTCCACCATGAGACCACCACCGGGCGGCTCAACAACATCGACGCCCTCGGCGCGCTCTGCAAGCGCTACGACCGACCGATGCTGCTCGACGGCGTGAGCTCCTTCGGCGGTGAGCCCATCGACTTCGCGGGGTGGCACCTCGACGCGGTGGCGGCCACGGCCAACAAGTGCCTCCACGGCGTGCCGGGCGTGTCGTTCGTGATGGTGAAGAAGTCCCTCTTCGCGGCGCGGGCGAGCGGGGCGACGAGCGTGTACCTCGACCTCTGGCGCCACTGGAAGGAGCAGGAGCGCGGCTGGTCGCCCTTCACCCAGTCGGTGCACGTGGTGTACGCGCTGCAGGAGGCCCTCGCCGAGCTCGAGGCGCAGGGCGGGTGGCGCGCGCGGCACGCGGAGTACGCGCGGCGCGCGGGCGTGGTGCGGAGCGCGCTCGCGGCGCTGGGCGTCGGGTACTTCCTCGACGACGGAGCGACGGCGAGCTCGTCGATCTTGACGGCGTTCAAGGTGCCGGCGGGCAAGAGCTACGACCGGCTCCACGACGACCTCAAGGCGCGCGGCTTCGTCATCTACGCAGGCCAGGGGCCGTACCTCGGGAAGATGTTCCGCATCGCGGTGATGGGCGACCTCGGGGCGCGCGACCTGGAGGAGCTCGTCGAGGGCCTGAAGGCCAACCTGTCCGCCTGACTGGGAGGCGTCCCATGAGCGACGACGTCGAAGCGCTCCTCGACCTCACGACGAACCCTGCCGATCGCCTGTGGCGCTACCCCATCGGCCGCTGGGCGGTTCGCTACGTGATGGACACGCCCCTGACGCCGCACCACATCACGGGGCTCCACACCCTCATCGGGTTCGCGTCGGGCTTCGTCATCGCCGAGGGGACGCCGCGCGCGTGGCTCCTCGCGGGGGTGATGTACGAGGTCCGCTCGATCCTCGACTGCTTCGACGGCGTGGTGGCCCGCGCGAAGAAGCTCTCGTCGCCCATGGGCCGCGCCCTCGACGAGACCGGCGACACCATCAGCTTCGTCTCGCTGATGGGCGGCACGCTGGTGTGCATGGCGCGCATCCACGGCTGGCCGACCGCCATCGCCGTCGTGCTGATCGGCACCGTCCTGTCGGCCAACTGCACCACGGCGTGGGACTTCTTCAAGCGCCGCTTCACCTCGCTCCTCCGGCACGGGCGCGACACGACGGAGGAGGAGTTCCTGACGCTCTGCCGGGACTACGACGAGCGCCCCAGCGTGTCGCTCTGGGTCGCCCGGCTCATGGCCATGTGGCAGTGGCTCACGCTGAGCCCCGGCGCGCTCTTCCGAATGCGCGAACGTGTGGCGCGCAAGGACTACGGCGTCCGTGGCGAGGACGCGGTGCCGTCGCCCGCGGGTCGGTGGCTCCAGGAGGCCGCGGCGCGCCACGACCCTGAGCTCCGCAGCACCCTGTTGCGGGTGGGCTTCGTCGCGGGCGACAACGTGATCCTGCTGCTCACGGTGGGGCTGCTGCTGGGGCAGCTCCTCAACGTCTTCCCGCTCGCGATGGCCTACGGCGTGGTGGTGTGGACGGTGACCGTGGTGGGCGCCAACCGCCTGCTCCAGGAGGCCGGCGAGCGGACCGGCGAACGGACACGCTGAGGGGCGTTTCGCGGTTGCGCTCGCCCGACCCCCGCGGGGATACTCGCGCCTCGCGGGAGCGCTGTGCCCCGCGGGAAGGTCACACGGTGAAGTGATGGGTCTCTTTGATGCGTTCGGGGTGGGCGGCGGGAGCCTCTCGATTCAGGTGCAGTCGCCGCAGGTGCAGGCCGGGGGCGTGGTGTACGGCGCGGTGGTGTTCACCGCCGGGCGCCGCGCGCAGCAGATCACCAACGTCACGGTGAAGCTCACGTGCACGCGCCAGGTGCCGCAGGCCAGCGGGCAGATGATGCAGCAGACCCAGGACGTGGTGCCCGCGCACGCTGTGACGGGCGCCTTCGCCACGCAGGCGGGGCAGACGTACCAGTTCCCGTTCCAGCTCCAGATTCCGCCCGACGCGTTCGGGTCGCAGCCCGACCTCGTGACGTGGCGGGTGTCGGGCAACGCGGACATCGACGGCGAGATCGACCCGGGCGCGGGCCTGGAGCTCATGGTCGCCGGGACGCACTACGTCCCCCAGGGGATGGTGCCGATGGGCGGCCCCACCTACCAGCCCATGGGCGGGAAGGACCCCTACGCGCAGGGCAAGGGCATGAACCCCAACGACCCGTACGGCAAGGGCGTGAACCCCAACGACCCGTACGGCAAGGGCGTGAACCCCTACGATCCATACGGCAAGGGCGTGGACCCCAACGATCCGTACGGCAAGGGCGTGAACCCCAACGACCCGTACGGCAAGGGCAAGGGCGGCGGGAAGTACTGA
>JBILLV010000412.1:0-7396 GCA_044375895.1 Polyangiales bacterium
GTGTGGGTGACGAAGATGTTGTCGGGCTTGAGGTCGCGGTGGACGATGCCCTGCGCGTGGACGGTGCGCACCGCGGCCATGAGGGGGACGGCGATGTCGAGGGCACGCCCCAGCGGGAGCCGGTGCTCGCGCTTCATGAGGTTGCCGAGCACCTCCCCCACGAGGCGCTCCATGGCAAGGTAGGGTCGTCCCTCGTGCTCACCCACATCGATCGAGGCCACGATGTTGGGGTGCTTGAGGAGCGCGATGGCCTTCGACTCGCGCACAAAACGGCGGACAATCTCCTCGTTACCCTCGGTCTCGACGTGGAGCACTTTGAGGGCGACAGGCTGCGCGCCGGGCCGTGCGGCCTCGTAGACGGCCCCGAACGCGCCAGAGCCCAAAAGCTTCCCGATCTGGTAGCCCGCGAACACCGAACCTGGTGCCAGGGTATCTTCGGACTCTTCTGTACTCATCGCCTCGACGCGTACCTCGCGGGCGATCCTAACACTGGCGGCGGGGAAGTTTGACGCACAACGTCTCCGGGACGTCCCGGAGACGTTGTGCCGGGTTTCAGAGCGAGGTGGGGCAGAGGTCGGGATTGTACCCGAGCGTCGTCGGCGGCGCGATGACGGTGGCGTCGTCGTCGATGGAGAGCAGGAAGGCCACGAGCTGGCGCACCTCCGCGGCGCGGTCGCCGCTCTGGAGGAAGTTGGCCGACATCGCGCGGTAGTGGCGCTCGAAGGTGACGGCGAAGGCCTCCTCCAGCGTGCGCGCGTTGCCCGCATGGAAGAAGGGCGCGCCGGTGTTCATCCCGACGAGGGACGGGGGGTTGAAGCCCGTCAGCCCCTGGGCGGCGGCCATCATGTTGGCCCGCACCTCACGCACGCGGACACCCGCGGGGACGACGCCGTCCTGCGTGGCGTTGAGCATCGCGGGGAAGGTGCCCACGTCGCGGAGGACGCAGTTGATCTGGTCGTTGGCGGCGTCCATCGGGGTGAGGCGCAGGGCGGCCATGCGGCCCATCGCCGCGGTGGCCGGGTTGAGGGCCGCCGGGAAGGCCGCGGGGGCGGTGTACGTGCGCGTGCGGAGCAGCCCCGTCATCGGGTTGTTGTTGGTCTCACCGGGCACGAAGAAGCGCCGCGAGATGGTCCAGCCGGAGCCGCCGTGGCAGCCCGCGCAGTTGTGGGTCTGGAAGAGCGCGCGGCCCGCGGTCACGTCGGCCATGTTGAGCGAGGTGAGGCCGCGCGGGGGGCGGATGGCCTTCATGTAGTCGTCCATCTCGTTCCAGTCGGCGAGGGCCGAGCGGGGCATGACGGTGCCGTCGGGCATGAGCTGGCGCGTCGAGCCGCTGAGACCGGCCTGCGGGGTGGCGGTGGCGACCTGCGGCGCGACGATGGCGGTGCCGTCGAAGATGATGCGGTCGCCGTTGCCCACTGCGGGCGGCATCGCGCCGTCGTTGGGGCGGTGGACGATCGCGCCGACGCCGCCCGAGTTGCCGCGGGTGTTGAGCTCGAAGTCGTGCGTCTCGTCGAAGATCGCGGTCCAGTTGAAGAGCCGCTGGTTGCCAGCGCGGTCGAAGCTCCCATCGAGGGAGGTGGTCTGGCGCGGGCCGCGGGCGAAGAACCACGTGACGTTGTCCGTCAGCCCGTCGGGGTGGCAGCTCTCGCAGGAGTTCCACGCCTGACCGCGGAGCGACCAGCGGCCGAGGCCGGTGACGAAGAAGCGCTGGCCGTTGTTGCGCGCGGCCTCCATGCCAGCGGGCGCGTTGGCGGAGGCGGTGGCCCCCACCGCGGTCTGCGTCGAGAGCTGGACGAGAGACACATTGCGCGACGCGGCGTTGACGACGAAGGCGTGCGAGCGCGCGGTGTTGATCGCGAGGCCCGTCGGGAGCTGCCCCGCGGGGACGGTGCCGCCGGGGCTGAGGTTGATGAAGGCCACGTCCGGCGTGCCCGCCTCACCGACCGACCCGTCGGTGTTGAAGCGCAGGCGGAACACCGCGTCGGCCCCGTAGGCCGAGATGTACGCGATGTTGCTCATCGGCACGAAGGCGATGTCGCCGGGGATCAGCGGGAAGCGGCGCGCCCCCGTGTCCGGCGTCATGCGCGTGCCGTAGAGGGTGTTCCAGGTGCGGGTCATGGTGACGCGCTCGGTCTCGCGCTCCATGTTGGAGCCCGCGTCGACCACGTACACCGTGGGGTGGATCTGGGTCTTGAAGTTGTTGGCGAGGGTGGTCCCGTCCATGAGCGTGACGGGCCCCGTCGGGCCGCGCGGCGACTCGCACATGCCGGTGATGTAGAGCCGGTTGTTGTTGAGCGCCGCGGCGAAGAGCTGGTTGGGGAAGCACCCGGTGACGGCGCCAGTGGCTCCGTCGGTGGCCCCGACGCTGTCGCGGAAGCCCGTGTCGGCGGTGGGGCCGAGGGTGATGAGGCCCTGCACCATCCCGCTCCCGGCGTTGACCCGGTACACCACGCCCTGACGCCCGACGTCGAACGCGCTGTCGTCCGTGGGCACGCCGCTCGTGCGCGCCTGCGAGAAGAACTCCGTGACGTAGAGCGTCTCGTCGGCGTCGTCGCCGTTGCCGTTGTTGGTCACCACCAGCGCGCGGGGGTGGGCGAGCCCGGGCCGGGCCGACGCCGTGCCGAGGAGCCCGCTCGAAGCGAGCGCGGCGTTCAGGTCGATGGTGCGCGAGACGGCCATCGTCGCCGTGTCCACCTCGCTCACGGTGCCCTCGGCCCAGTTGGCCACGTAGAGCCTGCGACCCGTGGGCGAGATGGCGATGCCCGTGGGCTCGGAGCCGACGTTGGCGCGCGTCGCGTCGAGCGCCGGGGTGCCGCGCAGGCCCGTGATGCGCACCACCTGCCGCGCCTTGCGGAGGATGACGTAGGCCGCGTTGTCGTCGTTGCCCACCACGGCGGCCCAGGGCTCGCCGTCGGGCGTGTCGAGGAGGGCCGTGCGCGAGAGCGACGTGGCGCCGCCGGCCGTCGACACGCCGAACACCGCGATGCTGTTGGCGGTGCGGTTCACCGCGATGAGCGCCCGGTCGTCGCTCGTCATCGCGACCGCGGAGCCCTGCGTCTGCGTGGTGCGCGCGGTCGCCATCGGCATCATGTCGGGCGGCGGCATCATGTCGGGCGGCGGCATCATGTCGGGCGGCGGCATGGTCATGTCGGGCGGCGGCATGGTCATGTCAGGCGGCGGCATGGTCATGTCGGGCGGCGGGGGCTGCATGTCCGCCGGGGTCATGTCGGGCGGCGGGGGCTGCATGTCGGCCGGAGGAGCGTCGGCCCCCGCGTCCTGCGCCGGGGTGCTGCTGTCACAGCCGTACCCCGTCAGCATCCCGGCGAACAGCAGCGGGAACGTCCATTTCGATCGAATCATCACGAGTCCTCCCATCACATTTCCGAGCCGTCGGTGAGGACGGCAAAAAGAATCACACCGTCTCCCCCTGCAGCCACACGGCGGTCGCGGGGAATGCGATGTCCGACGATTCTATGCGCCACCTGCGGCATCAGCCCCACAGAATGTTCGATGGGAGCCATTCGCCGTGCCTATCGCCCGAGGATGGAGCACTCGCTCTTGCCTCGCCCGCGCACCTCGGGCGATGACGGTGCGACGCCATGAAGAACGTACGTGCGGTTCGCATTCGAGCGCCCGGTGGGGTGGAGGTGCTCACGCTGGGAGAGCTCGCGTGTCGGCCGCCGGGCCACGACGAGGTGCTCGTGTCGGTCGCGGCTGCGGGGCTCAACCGCGCCGATTTGATGCAGCGAAGGGGGCTCTACCCGGCGCCGCCTGGAGAATCGGCGGACGTGCCCGGGCTGGAGTTCGCGGGGACGGTAGAGCAGGTCGGCGACGGCGTGACCGCGTGGACGCCAGGCGATCGGGTGATGGGGATCACCGGCGGCGGCGCGATGAGCGAGGCGATCGTCGCCCATCAGCGCATGCTCATGCGCGCGCCGGAGGGGATGTCGCTGGAAGAGGCCGCGGCGATCCCCGAGGTGTTTCTGACCGCGTGGGACGCGCTCTTCGGGCAGGCCGACGTGCGCATGGGGGAGGTCGCGCTGATCCACGCGGTGGCGAGCGGCGTCGGCACCGCCGCCGTGCAGCTCTGCCGCGCCGCCGGGGTGCGCTCGATCGGCACCGCCCGCAGCGCCTCGAAGCTCGCCTCGGTCAGTGCCCTCGGGCTCGACGACGCGCTCGTCCCCACCGACGGGCGCTTCGCGGAGGGCATCGCCGCCCTCACGTGTGGGCGCGGGGTGGATGCGATCCTCGACCCGGTCGGGGCCCGCTACCTCGCCGACAACCTCCAGGCGCTGGCTCCGCGGGGCCGCCTCGTGCTCATCGGTCTGATGGGCGGGGCGACCGGGGAGGTGCCCCTCGGCCCCCTGCTGATGAAGCGTCTCCGCGTGATGGGGACGGTGCTGCGGAGCCGCCCGCTGGAGGAGAAGGCCGCCCTCAGTCAGCGCTTCGCGCGCGAGGTGCTCCCCCTCTTCGCGCGCGGCGCGCTGCGCCCGGTCGTCGACGTCGTCCTCCCGATGACCGAGGTTCGCACCGCCCACGAGCGGATGGAGCGCAACGACACGGTCGGCAAGATCGTCCTTCGCTGGTGACCCGGGCGCGCACCCGTGCGGGCGCGCGCTGAAGGGGATATCCTCGCAGGATGTACTTGCGCTGGCCCGGGCTTCTGGCTCCTCTGTCCATGGTCGCGGGGTGTGGCCTCCTCGGTGAGGCTGACGTCAGCGCGCTCCCGCGCATCGAAGCGGGCCTCGACGCGATGGACGCCGTGAGCGACACGACGATGCTGGATGTGTTCGATGCCTCGGCTGACGAAAGTGCGATCGACGTCCTCCGCCCCGACGCTGCGGACGCTGCGGACGCTGCGGACGCTGCCGACGGTGCCGACGGTGCCGACGCTGCGGACGCCGCGGACAGGATGGACGCTGTGGACGCTACGGACGTACGCGACGCCAGTGACATCCTGGTTGTCCACGACGCTCGAGACGTGCCAGACGAGTTCGACGCGCCCCTCCCGCTCTGCCCGCGTGTCACGCGCCTGATCGGCCCCCCTTCCAACTCGGTCGCGACGGGCCCTCTCGTACGCTTCTCCTGGGAGTCGACGCCGGGGGTCGGCCAATATCGTGTGAAGGTGTGCGCCCAGCGCGACTGCACGGCAGCCTCGACAAGGTGGAGTCAGACGATGTCGCTGGCGACAGAGCCGACGATCGCCAGCACCACGGTGCCCCTTCGCGACGCGTCGATGCTCCCGCCCGGTGTGTACTGGTGGTCGGTGACCTCCCTCGGCGAGGGGTGCGTGCCGACCACGTCGCAGCCCTGGGAGCTTCGCATCGGCGTGACACCTCCGATGGCCTCAGGCGAAGCCACCTGGTGGGGGGCGTACACGGACTTCAACAGCGACGGTTACGCCGACCTTGCGGTGGGCGACCCGGGTTCGTCGGGCGGCGTACCGGGCATCGTGCATGTGCATCCGGGGGGCTCTGGCGGTCTGGCAAGGAGCACCGACGTGCCTGTGACGCGCACGGCGCCGGGGTTCGGCGCGAGCGTCGCCTCGGCCGGTGACTTCAACGGCGACGGCTTCGGTGACCTCGTGGCCGCGATCAACGGCGGGGCGCTGGTGTTTCTGGGCAACGCGTCAGGGCTCAACAGCCGCGTCGGGAGCGAGATCGTCTCGACGGGGATCCCCTCCGCGGCCACGGAGGTGCGAGTGGTCGGCGTCGGCGACGTGAACGGCGACGGGTTCAGCGATCTGGTCGCGCGGGCTGTCGTCGCCGGCGCGCTGCACGTGTATTTCGCCGCTGGCTCGATCGGGGCGGCGCTCTTCGTCGAGCTGCCGCGCCCGCTGGATTCGATGGCGCCCACGCCCTGCCCCCACTTCGGCCAGAGCATCGCGCCTGCTGGGGATGTCAACGCCGACCATTTCGCCGACTTCGTGATCGGGTGCCCCGCGGGGATTCCGGGCGGCGCTGTGTCGTCTGCTCCTGCGCGTGCCTTCGTCATGCTCGGGGCGCCGGCCTTCCCTCGCCTGTCGGTCGCTGTCCCACTGCGACCGCCCATGGGGACAGACATGGGGTCGTCGTTCGGGCACCTCGTCGCGGGCGTCGGCAACGTCACCGGGACGCGTCGTACGATCGTCGCGGTCGGGGATGAGACCACGGCGAACCACCTCCACCTGTTCGAGTTCGGTGGCGAAGCTCCGCCCGTGCCGAGCGCGCTCCCGCTTCCGATGGGGCTCCTGGGGCTGCTTCCATCGCTGACCTCACTTCGCCCCCTGAGCGCCATGGTCGGTCTCGGGGACGTCAATCGCGATGGCCATGGGGACTACCTCCTGGCCTTCGGCCATGTGGCGACGCCCCTGGTGGTGCTCGTGCCCTCCCGTCAGGCCCCCTCGCGTCTCTTCCCGTCGATCCTCGCCGACCCGATCGTATCGCTCACTGGCGCGGGAGACTTCGAGGCGGATGGCTTCGACGACTTTGCCGTTGGCGTTCGCCTGGCGCCGGGCGGCGGGCGTGTGTTGCTCTACCCGGGCGCGGCGTCTTATGGGCCGATGCTCTCACCGTCAGTCGGCGCGTTCATCCTCGCCGAACCCGCTGGCCGCGCGCGCTACGGCCTGTCTCTCGCCGCGGGCCGCTGACCCTTCAGTCGTCGTGGTGGCGTCGCGCCTGCCGGGGCGCCACCAGCGCTACCGCGACCCGCACGCCGTCGTCCAGCGATGCACCGCGGAGGGCACCCGTCGCGGACGCGTGAAACCGGTAGCTGTTCACCGGCAACACCAGGGGGTTGGTGCTCGCCGTGCCCCGCAGCGAGAGCGCGCCGCGCGCGGCGTCCCACGCGCCCTCGACGTTCTCCCGCACCTGCTCGCCCTCGCGGGCGCCCTGCACGCTCACCGCCGACCACGCGAGGTAGCCGCGCACGCTCCCGTCCTCGTGGAGGCGCAGCGAGAGGACGACGCTCCAGCGGTTGTCGTCGCCCTCCGTCGCCCCCTGCCACATCCGTCGCTCCGTCGCGGCCCACGTGAACGTCCCGCCCGCCGGCGGCGTCACGGCCGCAGGGCGCGGCGCAGGCGCCGTCGCGGGCTCCGGCGACGCGACCGCACGCTCGCTCACGGGCGCGGCAGGGGGGGTGGTCGCGGTGACCGTCGCGGGTGCGGCGGGCGGCTCGTGCGCGCTCATCCACGCGACAAAACCCGCGGAGGCGACGGCGAGGCCGAGCGAGAGGCCAACGCCCATCGCGACCCACCAGGGCAGCGGTGAGCGCGCGGTGAGACGCTTCGACGACGCCGCGGGCTGCACGACAAACGTGATCGGGTTGTCCTCCCGCAGCGGCGGCGGCCGTGAAGGAGACGTCGCGCGCTCCGGCGTCGACTGCCATGCGTGCGGCGGCATCGAAGCGCGCGGCGGCT
>JBILLV010000413.1:0-7353 GCA_044375895.1 Polyangiales bacterium
GATCACCCTCACGCTCGAACCGCTGCGAAAGGAGGTGCGGCCCATGAGGGTGGCAAAGAAGCGCGAATCCGCGGTGGCTGCGTAATGCTCAGGATGAGAGGCAGACCCTGTGGATCACCCCCGCCTCAAGGGTAGTGTCGACCCTCCTTCGATGCGCCCAGAAAGCCGTGAGTCGCGCGCCCGGTGCTCAACAAGCTGTCTTGGTTGGGTGCTCCACCTTGTGGCGGAGACCGCCAAATACGGCGCCGCCCGCATCAGCGACCCTGACGACTCGACGCGCGTGCTCGAATGGCTGGCGGAGCGCACCTGGAGCGACAAAGGCGACGTCACCGTCACCGTCTACGCGGCCGACGACAACGCCGGCATCGACCCCGACGCGCTCCACGAGCGCAACCGTCACGCCTACGCCCAGCGCTACCTCAAGCGCATCTGGTACGGACCCCGAACCATGTACGCCCACGCGGACATCCCGCCCACCCTCTCCGCGGAGGACTTCTGCTTCGAGGTGGTGTTCGACTACGGCGAGCACGCACCCGCGCACCCGACGCCCGCGGCCGGTGAGGGCCTCACGTGGGGGCTGCGGCCCGACGCCTTCTCGACGTACCGCGGCGGCCTTCACCTACAGCCCCGCGGCCCTCTCCTTCGCCGTGCGAGCGTTCGACCGGGCTCACTCCTCCTCGTACCCGTCCCACCACTCCGTCACGTCGATCGCCACGGCCTCGAACGGCGCGATCCTCGCGTCCTTCTCGTCGCTCCACTCGCCCACCTCGACCCAGCTCCCGTGCTCCAGGCGCCGCGCGGTCACCACCTGCGCAGCGGGGTCGACGATCCACAGGTACCCCACGCCCATCCGCGCATAGAAGGGCTTCTTCGTGCGGATGTCGTAGCGCCGCGTCGAGTTCGACAGCACCTCGCACACCCAGTCGGGCACCACCGAGATCGACTGCTTGCTCGGCAGCGTCTGCATCCGGTCGCGCTTCCACCCGGCGACATCGGGCGCCACCTCGGGGGAGTTCGGGAGCTCGATGCCAGGCTCGGGCAGGATCCACCAGCCGCCGGGGCCTCCCCTGCCCCGCTGGAACGGGCTGTACAACTCTCCTTGGATCGCACCGGCGACGCTCTGGTGCGCCCCCCGCGGCCGCGTCATCGCGTAGAACACGCCGTCGATGATCTCTCCCTTCATGTGCGGCGGGAGCGCGTCAATGTCCGCCAGCGTCGGCGGGTGCGACAGCTTCACGGCCAGCTCACTCATGGCGACGACGCTACCTCCCTCCCGCGCTCGCTGTCACTCCCCGAGGAATTGCGCGCCGCCGTCAGGCTCGTTCGAAGCAACAGAGCGTCTCTCCCGCCGCGGCGACGAGGATGCCGTCGCCGCAGCCCGATGGACCGACGGCGGTGAAGTCCCCTTCGAGGGTCTGGCAGAAGGCGCCGGAGCGCCGGTCCACCAGGGTCAACGGACCCGTCGACCGCTCGCGGCACACCGCCGCCCACGCCCCCCGTCGTGCTCGGCGCCAAACATCCCGTCGGCGTCGAGGTGCGAGCTCAGGCCGCCGCCGCCGTCCTCCCAGCGCACGTGCCCCGCGCGATCCCGCAGCGACACCGCGCCGCCCGGCCCTCCGGTCAGGACGTCGTCCTCGTGGCACATCGCCCACGCCACCGCGTCGGCCGTCGACCGCCGCAGGCTCCCATCGGCGAGGTCGACGCGGTACAGCCCCGCGCTCTCGGGCACCTTCGACGCGAAGCCGAGCTGCGTCCCTGAGGCGCTCAGGCGCGCTGAAGAGCGCGTCGGGCAGGACAACGGTCCATCGCAGGCGAGCAGGTCGGGTCATACGGGGGGCGCCAGCGTAGGGCATTTCCGCGCGGGTGGGTCTGGCAGGGTGCGGCCTCTGAACTGCGGGGAGCAGGTCGACCTCTTCGCCGTCGAAAAGCCGCGCCCGCGGATCGCCTCCGGAGGTGAGCTACGAGCGCTCGGTGCGCCAGTACCTGCGCGACCGCAGGGAAGGCCGCGTGCGTGACGCGGCTGTCGTTCTCGGTGCACGACGACCGCGAGGAGCGCGTCGCGTAGGTAGGTGCACACGGCGCCCGCCACCGGGGGGGCCACCGGACGCTACGGCAGGAGCCAGTCGGGCAGCGCGTCGAGCCGGAGGATGTCGACCATGTGGGGGTAGCCGTCTCGGAAGAGGCGTGCGTCGAGGGCGCGGAGCGGCTCCAGGTCGGGCACCTCATGGGCCTCCGGGTCCCACACCGCGCAGCGGTCGCCAGCGACGCCGAGCGCGTCGAGGAGGCCGTTGACGGCGTGCCGCGCGGACTCGTTGGCCGACTCCATCGTCGTGAGGCGCGTGAAGGTCTGGAGGTAGGTGCCGGCGAGCACCCAGGCGCCGTTCTGCACGGCGTAGCCCTGGAGGCGCGCGTCGCCGCGGCCGAGGCGCCCAGGCCGGCGAGGCCAGTCGCCGGGCGCGTTGATGAGGTAGGGGGCGAGGTTGCGCGCCACGCCGCCGCCGTCCGCGCGAAACACGAGGTGAGCGTCGACGTGCCACGCGGTCGGCTCGGGGGCCTTTGCCCCGTGAGATCCCACCGAGGGCCGCACCTGCGCCCACGTGCGGCGAGCGATCGTGTCGGCGTCGCAGTCCCAGGCGCGCCGCCGGTCGTGCGGGTCGTCGTCGGCGCGGGAGAGTGCGCCGAGGTCGACCGAGAGCACCGCGCGGCAGCGGCCGTCGGCCACCGCGCGCCCCTTCCAGAAGGGGAGCTGCGAGATGGACGACAGGCGCCACGGCTGGTCCATGTGGAGCACGTGGGCCATGTCGTGCTGCACGGGGACGGGGAAGAAGTACTGGACGCCGGTGAGATGGCGGAAGGGGCCGCGGCCGCGCGCGGGGTCGTCGGGCCCGGCGGCGATGGCGTCGGCCCAGGCGACGACGCGTTGGAAGTCCGCCACCGCGCGGAGGGGGGCGTCGTCGGGCACGCGGCCCGCGGCGACGAGCGCGCGGTGGGCGTCGAGGAAGGAGCGCGCCACGCCGCGCGGGGGCGTCGCCGCCTCGGGGAGAAACTCCGCGAGCCCCATCATCGCGGCGGCGGGGAGCGCGAGCACGAAGCCATGGGGGCGCGCCGCGGTGGGGAAGCGGGCGGCGTCGAGCGCCGCGCCGTCGACCTCGACGCGGGGCAGGAGCACGCCGGGGCGCCACACCGCGGGGTCGTCGGGCGGCGCGTCGAAGCCCGCGAGGCGGCCTACGTGGAGCGTGACGCCGCGCGCGACGAGATGGGCACGCCAGGGGTCGAACCACGCCTCCGAGGTGGGTCCGTCGAGCGTCGCGTCGGTGAGGGGGCGCCCGAGGAGCTGGTCGATGAGGAGCTGGACGACGCAGTTGCCCTGCGTGCGCGCGTCGCTCTCGCGGGCGGTCATGGCGCCGAGCACCTCGGGGCCGCGGTCGAGGTGGTCCTGGCAGCGCGGGGAGTAGTCGTCGCCGCGGATGAAGTCCCACCAGGTGGCGTCCTCCATCTCCGCGGCGCGGCGCTCGACCGAGGTGGTCATGTACTGAAAGAGCTTGAGCGTGAGCCGGGCGAGGTCGGCGGGGGTGTAGCCCACTTCGGTGAGGAGGGAGCGGTTCTGTTCGAAGAGCTCGCGGAGGCTGGCGGGGCGGGCGCGGGGGAAGCGCGCGACGCGGGTGTCGCCCGTCGCGTCCTTCACGGCCATCCACATCGCGTCGGTGCTCACGAGCCGGTCGAAGGCCGTCGCGCCGCCGCCCGTGGGCGTCCGCCGCATCGTGTCGAAGACGTGCCGGTAGAAGCCCGGGAAGTACCGGAAGCCGTGCTCCCCCGGCGCGAGCGAGCGCGCGTCGAGCCCCTCGGTCGGGTCGGGCGGGCGGGTACGTCCTGGCCCCTCGCCCGGGTCAGGCAGGCGGGCCCACTGGGTGCGGGCGACGCCGCCGAGGCCAGGGAGCGACGGGGCGAGCGGGTCGCGCGCGGGCTCGACGAGGTGCACTTCGAAGCCACGATCGACGAGTTCGTGGGCGGCGGTCAGGCCCGTGATGCCGCCGCCGAAGATCCAGGCGACGGGGGCGTTGGGGTCACTCATGGCGGGCGTTCCTCGCGGGTGGCGTAGCGGCGAAACTGATCGAGCAGCGACGGGAACGACGGGCTCCGCACGGCCCCGTGGAGGAAGGCCATGAGCCCGTCGTGGAAGGCGACGAGGTCGTCGACGGCGCCCGTGAGCGCGAGCGACCCGTCGAGGGTGGCGTCGACGACGGTGAGCTCCCCATCGGCGAGGCGGAGTACGGCAGCCGCGCGCGTGTGGAGGGTGACGCAGGGCGCGAAGGTGGCAACTGCGTCGAGCACGGCGACGTCGCCCGCGGCCGCGCGGACGGCCACGGGCTCGCCGTCGACCACGAGGAGGACGTCCCGCCCGTCGAGGGCGCGCGCCATCGCGCCGAAGGCCCAGGGGAGCTCGGCGCGCAGCGCGGCGAGGCCCCGGCGCACGAAGGCCCCGAAGCCCGCCAGCGCCTCGCCCTCACGCGCCGAGGAACTCGAAGATCGCACGGCCCTCCATCGCCACCGGCTCGCCGAGCACAGACCCCTCGACCGACACCCGCCCGCTCACCTCGTGGATGATGGTGACGCCCGGGTCGTGGTCGTTGGGGATGATCACCTGCGCGAGGTCGTCGGCTTCGAACACGGCCTCCACGCGGTCGCCGTCGCCCGCGGCGCGCATCACGAGCCGCTTCGGCACGTCCGTCGCCGTCCCGGGCGACACCAGCGCCATCGGCCGCGGCACCTTGAACACCCGCTCCGCGCGCAGGAAGCCCTCGCGCGAGACCGACACGTCGCCCGCGCGCAGCACCCGCTGCTGCCATGGCCCGCGCCAGAGGAACACCGCCTGCATCAACGCCCGGGTGTGGGCTCGGTTGGAGAGTCGGACGAAGACGAAGGTCCACGGGTTGTCGGCCGCGGGCGGGAGGCCGAAGCCCCACTCCCACGCGAAGTCACGGCCCCAGGCGAAGCGTCCCCAGTTGTGGTCGTGGTAGGCCGGAGCGTCGACGAAGCGGTGGTGCCGCCCGGCGATGGTCACGAGGCCGTCGGCTGCGCAGCGCGGCAGGACGAGCCAGTGGATGGGCGGCCCCGCGTCGAGCCCGATGTTGTGCGCCACCGACGGGAGGCAGCGGGGCGTGAGGCGGAGGTCGACGGTGATGGGGCGCCGCCCGAGGGTGACGGCGAGGGTGTACGCGCCCCCCTCGTAGCGCATGACGTTGTCGCCGAAGCGGAGCGACAGCCCGCCCCCTTGGACGCGCACCACGTCGGCTTCGAAGCGCTCGACGTCCCCGTCCCACCCGCCCTCCCGCACCAGCACCACGACGCGCGCGAACTCCGCCCCCGGCGCGGCCCCCGGGCGCACGTCGTCGACGAGGGAGAAATTGACGAGCACGTCGACGCCGGGGCCATAGGCGCAGAAGTGCATCCACTCCTTGTGGCCCCCGGGGCCGCCGACGCGCGCGGGCGAGCGGCGCAGGACGTCGGCGCGGCGGACGGCCTCGTCGATGGTCGTCATCGCAGCGGCACCCTCCCGCCGCGGCGCGGCTCATCGGGCGGGGCCTCGGGGGCGGCGCGCGCGGCGTCGTCGAGGCGCGCGCGGAGGTCGCGCGCGAAGGCGACGAAGCCCACCACCGCGTCGACGAAGCGCTCGTCGCGGGCGTCGAGGGGGCTCCCCTCGGGCGCGGGAGCCTCGGTGAGGGCTTCGACGCGGGCGCCCGCAGCAGCGAGGCCGAGCACCAGGTGAAGGAAGGCGTTGCGTACGACGAACTCGTCGTCGTGATGCTCGAGGGCCGAGGGCACGCTCATGCCTCCAGGCCGAAGAGGCGGGCCAGCATCCGCTCGAGGTCGGGCGTCGCCACCGCCTGCGCCATCGCCTCCACCACGCGCCCGGGGAGCGGCCCCTCGGGCGACTCTTCCAGCACGTTGAGCGTCCCCACCTCCCACAGCACGCGACCGCGCCGGGCGAGGTCGGAGCGGGCCACCCGCGCGCGGAGCGCCGCTCCCTCGGGCGTCGCCGCGTGGCGCCTCCCCTCGGCGACGAAGGCCGTGAAGAGCGACTGGGCCGCCGCCGGGTGCGCGACCACCCAGGCCTGCGCCGCCCGGAGCACATCGAGGCGCTCGGCCTCCGGGTCGCCGAGCACGATCTCCGGGAGGCGCTCATCGTCCATCGAGGGTGAGCTCCAGGTCGACCGCGCGCGGCGCAGCCCCCGCGATGGAGAGCGTGAGGACGCTGCGGTACACCACCCCCGGCGTCGCCTGGGCGGCCGTCCCCACGGTGAGTTCGACGAGCGCGGAGGCGCCCGCGGCGACGGCGGCCGGCGCGGTGACGAGGCGGCGGCGCTCGGGCGCGTCCTCGACGGGCGCGAGGGGAGCGCCCGCGACGGTGACCGCGAGGTCGTGGTCGAGCAGGTGGCCCGCGTCGCTCACGAAGGCGCCGTGCTCGACGGTGAGCGCCGCGGCCGAGGCGCTGGCGTTTCGCACCACGAGCCGCTGCCGCGCGACGCCCGGCGGGCGGAAGCGCAGCGCGTGTCGGGCGGGGGCGACGCCGAGGGCGGCCCGGAGCGCGGGGGCCGCGGCCGCGCCGAGCCCGAGGGCCTGCTGGAGCGCCTGGGCCTGCGCCTGCGCGAGGGCGTAGACGAGGTCGCCGAGGGCCTCACGGCGCGCCTCGGCGCCAGTCGCTGCGGGCGGGCGGTGCGCGCGCGCATCGTGGATCCCTTCGAGGATGCGCGCTGCCGCGTCGAGGGAGCCCTCGCGGAGCGCGTCGGCGAGGCGGGCCTCGGGCGACACCATGGTGCCCCGATCGTGCCACGCGTCGGGCGCGGAAGGAATGGGGTATTGTCGCGGCGCCGTGGGCTGTGAGAGGCTCCGCGGTGATGAGCGCGCTCGACCTGGCGGCGTATCTGGCGGAGGCGCGGGCGCTCGCGGTGGAGGAGATCCGCCGCTTCGTCCCGCGCGACGACCCGCACGGCGCGATCCTCTACGACCTCGCGATGGACTACCCCCTGCGGGCGGCCAAGGGGCTCCGCCCGGCGCTGTGCGTCGCGGCGTGTCGGGCGCTGGGCGGGTCGCTGGAGGCGGTTCTCCCGTCGGCCGCGGTGGTCGAGCTCTACCACAACGCCTTCCTCGTCCACGACGACGTGGAGGACGGGTCGGAGAAGCGGCGCGACGAGGCCACCCTCCACCGACGCCACGGGGTGCCGGTGGCGGTCAACGTCGGCGACGCGATGCTCGCGCTCACGTTGGGTCCGCTGCTCGACAACATGAGGACGCTCGACATGGGCCGGGCGCTCCGCGTGCTCCAGGTGGTGTCGCGCATGGCGCGGGAGAGCG
>JBILLV010000414.1:0-7342 GCA_044375895.1 Polyangiales bacterium
CGCTACGGTCCGTCATCCGCGAACCGACGGCCGTAGCGAGCACCCAACGGGGCGGCGGGCGGCGGGCGACGTCTCGGCGTTCATCGCCTCGTACTCCTGGCGGCCGCGCGCGTAGTGAAGGAGATCTGCGTGCGGCAGCGCACGCTCGGGGGCGTCTTCCTCCCGCCCGACGACGCGGGGATGTGCCCGGCCGGGCGTCACGTCGAGGGGGCGAGCTGCGTCTCGGACTTCGTCTATCGCTGCGCCGCGCGGCCCACCTGCACCGCGACGGACTGCGCGTGCCTCGGGATGGTGTGCCCGTCGTCGTTCATGTGCCGGGGCGCCGAGGCCGCGCAGGTGACCTGCGAGCAGCTACGCCCCGTAGCGTCGCAACACGTCGCTACGATTCGCCACCATCCCCTCGCTTCCATCCCCGCCCCGTGGTGCCGTAGCGTCCTCACCCCAGGAGCTTCGCGCATGACACGCCTCCCTCATCGACTGCCCTTCTTCGCGGCTGCGCTGCTGTCGTGCAGCAACACGCTCGTCTCCGCGTCCCCAGACGCCGCTGCCGACGCGCCCGCCGCGGATGCCGCCCCCGCCGAGCGCTTCAGCTTCTTCGTCACGAGCCTGCGCGCCCTCCAGGCCGTCTCGGGCCGCGAGACGGGCTTCGGCGGCGACCTTCGCTTCGGCGAGACGGGCGTCGGCGCCGGCCTGCGCGGGGCCGATCGCATCTGCGCAGCCATCGCCGAGCGCTCGATGCCTGGCGCGGGACGCAAGCCCTGGCGCGCCTTCCTGAGCGTCACCAACGGGGGCGAAGGGCGACCGGTCCACGCCATCGAGCGCGTCGGCAATGGTCCCTGGTACGACCGCCTCGGGCGGCTGCTCGCCAACAACCGCGCCGAGCTCCTCAACGTGCGGCCCCCCAACGCGCACCCGGTGATCATCAACGATTTCCCCAACGAGGACGGCGTCCCCAACCACCGCCCCGACCCCACGATGGGCGAGGTGGACAACCACGACATGCTCACGGGCTCCAACGAGCGCGGTGAGCTGTACAGCACCACCGCCACGTGCCTCGACTGGACGAGCGCCCGCGGCGACGTCGCCACCGAAGGCCGCCCCCGCGTCGGGCACTCCTGGCCCCGCTCTGGTACCCCGGGCGGACCACCCATGATGGGCGACGGCGGCTTCCGTCCGCCCTTCATGGGCGATGGCGGCATCGTGCCGCCCTTCATGGGCGACGGTGGCCCCCCCGACCTCACGATGTTCTGCGCCGGGCGCATGCCAGGCGCGATGTGCACCATCGACGCCCCGGGGATGCGCGTCGACGGCACGTGCATGCCCGGACCCGACGGACGCCTCGTGTGCCTGCCCGGCTTCCTTCCCGGCGATGGCGGCGCCCCCGGTGGCATGACGAGCGGCGACCACTGGATCTCGGCCCTCGACGAGGCCGGCTGCGCCCCCGGCGTCAGCCTCGTCGAGATGGGGCCGCCCGACCCCAGCATGCCCACCGTCGGCTCTGGCGGCGGCTACGGCGGCTTCTACTGCTTCTCGCTCACGCCCTGAGGCAGCGCCTTCCCGCGCGCCCACGCCACCAGCTCGGCCGCGATCGACACCGCGATCTCGTCGGGCAGCCGCGCGCCGATGTCCACCCCGAGGGGCATCCGCACGCGCGCCACATCCTCCGCCGCGAAGCCCTTCGCCTCCAGCCGCGCCCGCGTGCGGAGGGCCTTCGCGCGGCTCCCGACGCCGCCCACGAACGCGTACCCCTCGCGCAGCGCCCACTCGATGGCGTCCTGATCGAGCTGGTGGTCGTGCGTCATCACCAGCAGCGCGCCGCGCGTCGCCACGTGACCGCGCAGGGCGGCGTACGAGCCCGCCACGAGCGCCAAGTCGGGCAGGCGCGCGGCGTCGGTCCACGCCTCGCGCTCGTCGACCACCGTCACCGCGAAGCCCACGCGCGCGAGCAGCGGGGCGACGGCGGTGGCGACGTGACCCGCTCCGACGATGCCGACGGGGCGCGCGACGGCCATCGGCTCGACGAGCACCTCCACCCGCCCGCCGCAGCACATCCCCAGCGAAGCACCGAGCGTGAAGGTGAGCAGCGCCGGCGAAGCGTCGCCCATCCGTGCGCCCATCGCGCGGAGCACCGCCCGCTCCAACGCGCCGCCGCCCACCGTCCCCGCGCACTCCCCGTCGGCCACGAGGAGGAGCTTCTGCCCCGGCGTCGCGGGGGCGCTCCCGTGGCGCGCCACCACCGTCGCGACCACCAGGGCGACGCCACGGCGCAGGCAGCCCGCGATGCGTCCGTGCATGCCCGCGGGCGACTCGCGCAGCGGCAGAGGGAGCGCGTCGTCGCCGTCGGCCTCCACCGTGATGGGCTCGGCGGGGCGCACGCTCAGCCCCCGGTGGCGCGCATGTTCACCGCGCGGGCGGTGTCTTCGGTGCAGCCCTTCCACTGTCCGTCGGGCTTCATCGCCCAGGCGTCGCGCAGGCGTTCGGCCACGGCGTCGGCGTCGGCTCCCGCGTTCAACGCGTCGGACACGTCGACGCCGTCGTTGGTGGCGAGGCACGGGCGCAGCACCCCGTCGCTCGTCGCGCGGAGGCGATCGCAGCCCGCGCAGTAGGTGTCCGACGAGCCGGTGATGAAGCCCACGCGGCGGCCGCTCCCGTCGCGCGCGGCGAGGTACTTCGAGGGGCCGCGGTCGGCGTCGCGCAGCCCGACGCCATCGCGCAGCAAGTGGGCGAGGGAGGCCCGCTGCTCGTCGGCCGGCACGAGCTTGTCGCGCCAGATGTTGCCGCCTTCACCGACGCCCATCACCTCGATGAAGCGGGGCGTGACCCCCTTCGACCAGGCCCACTCCGTGATGCGGGCGAGCTCGTCGTCGTTGTCGCCGCGCAGCACGACGGTGTTGGTCTTCACCTCGTCGAAGCCCGCGGCGAGGGCCGCGTCGACGCCGCGGAGCACGGCCGCGAGGTCGCCGCCGCGGGTGATGCGCCAGAAGCGCTCGGGGTCGAGGGAGTCGAGGGAGACGGTGACGCGCTGGAGCCCGGCGTCGCGCAGCGGGCGAGCCATGGCGTCGAGGCGGACGCCGTTGGTGGTCATCGCGAGGTCTTCCACGCCGAGCGCGCGGATGCGGGCGACGACGTCCACCACCTCACGAAACAGCAGCGGCTCGCCGCCCGTGATGCGCACGCGGCGAACCCCCTCCCGCACGAGCCCCGCCACGAGCGTCTCCCACTGGTCGACGTCGAGCCGATCGGCCGCGGGCAGGTAGCCATCCCGGAGCGAGGGGCGGCAGTACACGCAGGCCATGTCGCAGCGGTCGGTGACGGAGATGCGAACGGATCGCGGCGAGGCCCGGTCGACCGCGGGCGTCGGGGGGGCCGCGGGGGCGCGGTACACGGGGAGCGCGAAGGCCATGCGCCGCGGAGTGTTGGACGATGGCGCGGAGAAGTAAAGCGTCGTGCTGCGCGCAATGCCCGTCAGTTAGCGTGGGCCTGGCGTCATTGGGAGTTCCCAGGGTTCGCAGGAGCTCACGCCTGGGCTCGCGTCGGATCGCCCGCAGAGCCGGGCTCATGGAGAACCATGGAGGGTCTGCGACGAGTGAGCCCGGCCTTGCGGGCGATCCGATCACAGCCCAGGCGTGAGCTCCTGCGAACCCTGGGAACGCTGGACGCGCGCGAACTGACTGGCTTTGGTGCTACGCGTCGCCGCGGAAGGAGAACCCGAGGATGAACATCGGCGCCCACTGGGTCACCGTGTTGGTCTCCGTGTTGCCGGTGCGCCACTGGTTGGCGATCCACCACTGGGCGAGCACGAACACCGTCGGCGCGTTGAACCACGAGTGCCGACGCTCGCGGAAGGTGTACGAGATGATCGGGCCGAGGCGGTGGGTGGTGGTGTCGACCGCGGGGTCGGCGAGGTCACCCAGCACGGGTGCGACCACGGAGTAGCGGAGCCCGATGTTGGTGCCGAGGTCGGTGAGGGTCGCGATGACGTCGAGGTCGTTGACCATCACCCAGCCGTCGGTGCGCTCGATCGAATCGTAGAAGGGGTTGTAGTAGAGCGCGCGCGGCCGGCCCGCCGGGAAGCTGTCGGTGTCGTACCACTGGCGCACGGCGCGGAAGGTGTTGCGGATCGCGAGCGTCTGGCCGATGCGCGCCTGGAGCGTGCCCTGGAGGGTGACCTGCTGCCCCGTCCCCGCGATGGCGTTGGCCTTGGCGGCGTCGCCGATGGAGAGGGTGGAGAAGTTCTCGTTGGCCCGGTCGTAGGTCTGCATGTGGCCCCAGGTGCTCCCGAGAAACCACCAGATGCGCTCATACGAAGCCTGGAGGTTGAGGATCGCGAGGGGCTGCAGCTCGATGCCGACGCCGGGGCGCGCGAAGGCCGGGGAGAGCACCACGGAGCCCAGCACCGCAGCGTAGGTGTTGCGCAGCAGCACGCTGCGGGTGGGGCTGTTGAAGAGCCGCATGCGGTAGCCACCGCGGAAGTCGATGAAGAGCCCGATGGGGTTCATGCGGGCCGCCGCCGTGAAGCGGTAGAAGGGCCCGGTGGTGACGAGCCCGTTGCGCGGATTGAAGCGCTCCTGCGCGGAAGCCTCCCCGCCATGAAGCGCGATCCCCACCGCAGCCGCAGCCGCCAGCGCAGACACCTTCCACTGCGAACGTCGCATCGATCCCATCGCTCCTCCCGCGGCGTGAGCGCCGCGTGTACCGCCTGACGGTCTCGACAGAAGCGCCCCCCTGTCAAACAAAAAACCGGGAAGTCACGCCTCGTCAAAGGTCGGCGCGATACCCTCCCGCGCTGTGCCCCACCCGTTGCCGCCTACGCTCGCCTGGTCGGTGCTGAGCCCCGACGCCTCCGACGTCTTCGACCTTCCCCGCTGGATGAACGCCGCCCGCGCCCACTTTGGCGCTGAGCTCAGCGTCCTTGCGACCGGGGACGCGGCGACCCCCTGGGCGCTGGGCGTGGCGCCCGCCCGCGACGTGGGGCGCGTGACGACGGTTCGGCTCCGTACCATCCCGGTCTCCGAGGCGCCCGAGGTGGTGGCCGCGGCGCTGCGCGGGTGCGACGCGATCGGCGGCGCGGGCATGGACGCCCTGGTCGCCCGCGCCCGCCGGGTGTGGCAGGTGGACGCGCGGACGGACGAGGGCGACGGCGCCGCGCCGCTGGTGCTCGCGGCGGTGCTCGCCAACGTGCTGCTCGGGCCGGTGGTGCCGCCGGAGGAGGTGGTGGTGTTCGGCGTGCGGGGCGCCCGCGAGCGGCTGGAACGAGCGGGCTGGCGGTAGCGCTACGGTACGCCCCAGAGCGGCGTATCGGTGCGGCGACGGCGACGGATCGGCGCGCGGATGTGACGCCGGTGGGCGGAGCTTCGGTGCGCCGTGGGGGCGTCGTGCGCGGGGGGCGCTTCGACGGGCGCCTCCGCCGTGGTCGGGGGCGGGGCAGCGACGGGAGGCGGCGTGGCGGGGGCGCTGGGCGCGGCGGTGGGGGCCGCGGGCGGAGGCACGGGGGACGGCGGAGCCGCAGGGGCCGGCGTGAGCGCCGAGCCGACCGTCTCGCGCGGCGCCTCCATGCGGGTCGGTTGGTTCGTGGCCGAACGATCGGAGGCCGGGCGCCGCAGGTGAAGCACGATGGAGACGGCGAAGAGGGCGATGGCGAGCGTCGTGGTGCTCACCGCCAGCCAGAGGAGCGCGCGTCGATGACCCGCGGGGGCCGGCGGCGCGGCGGGTGCTTGCGGCGTGGGCAGACCGCCGTAGAGCGGCGTGAGCGAAGGGGCCACCTGAGGCGGGCCCGCGGGCGGCAACCCGCTCGAGCCGCTCGGGGGGTAGGTGGGAGCGGCGGCGGGCGGCATGCCGTAGCCCACGGGGGCGGGGGCATACCTCGGCGCGGCGGGCGCAACCGGGCGAGCGGCGACGAAGGTGTTCGGCACGTCGCCCGTGGGCGCGCTCGGAGGCCCAGGCGTGAAGCGGGCGACCGGGACGGTGTGCGAATCGTCAGGCCGCGCGCTCGCCCCAGGTTGGGCCCGCGGCGGAGACGCACCGACGAAGGTGCGGGAGTAGGGGTCGTCGGGGCCTTGCGCCATGACGGGCGCACGATCGCACGGAGGCGAGGCGCGCGTCTACCGGGCGACGGGGGTGGCGCCGGTGAAGTCCACCACGCCGCTGCGGCGCTCGACCACGCCGACGAGGCCGATGCGACCGCGGGCGATCACCGTCTGGCCCCGCGCGTCGGCGACGGCCACGGTCACCTCGTAGTTCTCCATGGGCTGAAACTCGTCGGGGTTGCGGTGAAGAATAGTGCTGTGGAAGAAGACCGAGTCGTCGGGGTTGGAGAGCGTGATCGACTCGTTGGTGATGTACCGCCGCGTGCGCCCCTCCAGCTTGAAGAACGACAGCGTCACGTCGCGCGCCCGCGGCGGCCTCGCGCAGAACACCATGAACTGCACCCGCCACACGTGCGACGTGGTGTCTTCGTTGTAGGCCGTGACGCGGTGCGCGTTGGCCCACGCGCGGATGTTGCCGCGCATGTCGCGGGGGGGCCGCGTGCTCATGAACACGATGTTGTTGGCCGCCTGCGCGTCCGCGGCGCCCGGGTGTGACGCCACGGCGGCGCCGGCGAGGAGAAGCGAGAAGGGGATGATTGCGCGCATCGGGCTTTGACCTGTGTCCTCCGTTCGAGGGTCGTGTGACGTACGGGGGAGGGGAGTCTATTCGAGAGGCGCGCGGGGAGGTACCCACATCCCGCCGGTCGAAAACTGGCGACGCCGAGGGGAGCCGTGGCAGTTGACACTTCGCGTCGCCAGTCGTGGTGCGCAGAAGTGAGGAGCGAACCCATGCAGGGCGTCTGGAGTCCGAGCGCGCGAACCATCCTCGACCGGGCCACGGTGCTCGCGTCGGAGCGCAAGGGCCGGGTGGGGACCCTCGACCTCCTCGCCGCCGTGCTGGAGAGCCCCACGGAGCTCTCCCGTCGGCTCCGCACGCGCGGCCTGCGCGGCCAGGACCTCCGCGCCGCCTCCCGCCTCCACGAGGAGCCCACCGCCCTCGTCGACCGCATCCACGCCCGCGCCCGCGCCCTCAGCGAGATGACGGCGGCACCCGAGCTCCTCGCCACGCACCTCGTCGCCGCGGCCCTCGCCGAGCCGCAGAGCTCGCTCTCGGTGTGGGCCGGCACCCTGGGCGTCGACCCGATCTCCCTCGCCGAGGAGCTCGTCCGCGATTGTGTGTCGGCGCCGATCGTCCGCGCCGTTCCGATGCAGCAGCCCGTGGCCCGCGCGGCGGTGGCCGGTCAGCGCGGCGCCCCGCCGTCGGCCCGCAGCGCCCCGCCGTCGCCCGCGCCCGCCGAGCGTCCGATGGCGGTCCC
>JBILLV010000101.1:0-27730 GCA_044375895.1 Polyangiales bacterium
CCTGTCGTCTCGCGATGACGGCCCTCAGATGCAGCGCCAGCCCGGGTACACGCAGGGGGTACACGCGACGCCCGCGCAGGTGACGGCCCGTCGCCCCGGGTTGCAGAGGCACGCTGAGCTGTCGGGGGAGCACGTGCTGTTGGCGGGGCAGTAGCCGCCGTCGCGACACAACACCGTGCCGCCGCCGCAGAAGGCCGGCGTGCAGAAGAAGTCCACCCCGGGGCAGCTCGTGCACGCGACACCCGCGCAGGTGACCGCCTGAAAGCCCGCGTTGCACAGGCATCCGCCCCCGGCCGTGCACGCGCTGTTCGGCGGGCAGCCGCTGCCGCCCGGGCAGGCCACCACCCCCGCGCCGCAGAACGCCCGCACGCACGCGCCGCCGACGAGCAGCGTGCCCGCGTTGCACGCGACACCGCAGCGCACCCCGTCGCAGGTCGCGGTGCCGTTGGTCGGCGCCGGACAGGGCGTGCAGCTCGTGCCGCACGTGGCGGTGGCGCGATCGCTCACGCAGCTCGTGCCGCAGGCGTGGGTGCCGGCGGGGCACGCCGCGCTGCAGCGTCCCGATTCACACACCGGCAGGCCGCCCGGCGGCGTCGGGCAGCGATTGTCGCAGGCGCCGCAGTGGTTCACGTCGGTGCTCGTGATGACGCAGGCACCGCCGCAGCGGGTGAACCCCGCGGCGCAGCCCGACTCGCACACCGACGACGTGCCCCGCAGGACGCAGTTGGGTGTCGGCTCAGCGCACGCGATGCCGCACGCGCCGCAGGTGGTGGGGCGCCCCAGGTCAGACTCGCAGCCGTTGGCGGCCGACGTGTCGCAGTCGCCGAAGCCAGGCTCGCAGTCGCTCGGCGCGAAGGTGCAGCTCGACGCGAGGCAGCGCATCGCGCCGGGGCGGACGTGCGGCGCCTGCGGGCAGACCCGGCCGCAGCCGCCGCAGTGGCGCGGGTCACTCGCCGGGTCGACGCAGGCCCCCGTGCACAGGAGCCCCGCGCAGACGTCGCCGACGACGTCGGGAGACGCGACGTCCACCGCCGCGACGTCGCTCACCGCACGATCGAGCGGCGCAGGGACATCGCTCACGGGTCGAACGTCAGGCGGGGCATCCGGCGCGTCGACGAAGCCCGCGTCGATGAAGCCCACGTCGGCCGCCTCCGCGGCGGCATCGCGCGTGGGCGGGAGGTCGGCGTCGTCAGCGCCCCGCACGCGGTCTTCTGGCATCGTCGCATCCGGGTCGACGCTGACGACGTCGGCGGCCCCATCGTCGCCCGAGCCGCTCTGGATCGACCCCTCAGCGCATCCCAACCACACGGCACCGAGAGCAGCGACGAGTCGGCGCAGGCGCGGGCGTTCGGGCGCGTCCATCGCTGCGACGACATCACGGGCGCGCTTCAGACTCAACCCCCTGGCGCACGCCCGCGCACCGAGAACTCCCCATCGCGCTCGGGCACCTGCTCACCCGGCGCGTTCGCGAGGGCGACGTCGACCTCCACCAGCCACGTCTTGACGGCGCTGCCCACACCACCTCGCCGCAGGTTGGTCGCGCGGACGACGGCGCTGCGCCCGACGGCGTCGACGCGGAGGTCGTCGTAGGCCATCGCGGTGGAGGGGACGAGCGGGCGAGCGTCGGGGCCGCCCGCGTCGAGGGTGAGGTGACACGCCCCCTGCCCACCACGGCCGCGGAGCTCGGCGAGCAACACCCGCCCTTCGCACCACGCCGCGTCGACGATGCGCCCGGCGCCGGGCGTCGGGGTGGCCGTCCCCCGCGTGGTCCAGACGCCCTCGTCGACGTCGACGCGCCAGAGGTTGCCGCGGAGCCAGCGCTGCGGTCCGGTCGGGCGGATCCACGCCGCGAGCACGTGCTCGCCCGCCGGGTCGCAGAGGAAGGTGTCGGCGAGCTCCCGCCCCGCCACGGCGAGGTTCGGCTCGAACTCCGCGGACGTACCGGGGGGATCGAGGTCGTAGAAGCGCATGCGGCGCCGCCCGCCGTGCGTCCACTCGCAGAGCAGCTCCGTGTGGCGGAGCCAGCGTACGCGCTCGAGGCGACCGCGAAACCAGTCATACTCGTCGCGGCAGCGCGCGATGGCGCCGCGGCGGAGGTCGAGCACGCCGGGCCAGCCGTCGTCGTGGACGAAGGCCCGATCCCCGTCGGGCGAGAGCCACGCGGTGAGGTCGGTGGACGCCCGCGCGCTCACCGCTTCCTCGTCGTCCAACGTGTGGCGCAGCGACACGGGCCATGACGACACGTCGTCCATCGCGCGGGCGTTGCCAGTGCACACCACGTCGGCGGCAACCACGATCCAATCACCCGAGGGCGCGACCTGGAGGCCATGCGGTGCCGCCGCGAGGGGCGGGAGCGTCGCCGCGTCGAGCCGCTCGCCGCCGTCGGCATCCCACCGAACCACCGTCACTCCGTGAACGCCATCCACCACGCCAAGGAGCGTCTGCTCATCGGCCCAGCAGAGCGAACGGAGTCGCCCCGCGACCGGGGTCGAAGTCGCGCGGCGCGGCGCGAGCGAGGGCCACGCATAGACGCGAAGATCGACGTCGCTCCACAGGCACACCGACGCGGCGCGCGGCGAGAGGACGGCCTGCGCGCGCTCTCCGGGCAGCGTCCACAGGCCGTCGGCGACGCGAACCGGGTGACCTGCCAGCGGGTGGAGCTTCCCTTCCATAGGGTCGTCGATCGTAGCGGATCGGTGGGTCGCTGCGAAGGTTGGGACGGTGCTTCAGCGTCACCGCGGGGATGCGATAGACTCCCCCGCGATGTCTCCATCGAAGCCGCCCATCCCCACCACACCCCGCCGTGCGATCCCCGTGGGTCCCTCCGTCGAGGCGTGGGCGGCGATGACGCCCGCGGCGCGCGAAGCCTTCCTGCTCGACGTGATCGACTCGCTCTCCGACCCTGACGAGATGATGAGCGAAGGCCGCGCCCACAAGCGGGCGAAGTCGCGCGCGGTCGACATGCTGGGGCTCCACTTCAAGGCGCTGGGGCGCACCATCTACCTCGCGGAAGAGCTGGCGGTGGTGTACCCGGGGGAGAAGTCGTTCTCGCCCGACGTGCTGGCCGTCGTCGATGTGCCGCAGCCCGAAGACGACGAGCGGATGGCCTGGGTGGTGGCCGACGAGAAGCGCGGGCTCGACCTGGTGCTGGAGGTGCTCCACCGCGGCGACCGCGACAAGGACCTCATCGACAACGTCGAGCGCTACGCCCGCCTCGGCATCCCCGAGTATTTCGTCTACGACCGGGCGCAGCAGCGCGTCCACGGCTTCCGCCTCCCGCCGGGCACGCGCCACTACCGACGGATCGTCCCGCAAGGGGGGCGCTACACGTCGAACGTGCTCGGGCTCGACTTCGTGGTGCAGGGGGGTGTGCTCCGCTTCTTCCACGGGATGGCCGAGCTCTTCGGCTCCGACGACCTCATCGGCCGCCTCACCGGGATGGTCGAGCGCCTCGAAGCGAAGGCCGACGCCGAAGCGGAGCGGGCCACGCGTGAAACCGAGCGAGCCGCACGCGAGGCCGAGCACGCGCGCGCCGCGCTCAACGGGCTGCGCACCGCCGTGCTCGCCGCCCTGGAGGCGCGCGGCGTCGACTGCCCCGACGGCCTGCGCGCCCGCGTGCTCGCGATCGACGACCCGGCGACGCTCCAGCGCTGGCTGCTCCGCGCGCTCACCGCCGCGACGGCCGTCGACGCCATCGACGGCTGACGCGGCGCGCCGCTCAAAACTGGTACTGCGCCCCGAGGCCCACGACGTTGAGCGACGGGTCGTACGTGCCGCCGTTCACCGTGTAGCGCGGCGCGTTGGGGCCCGTACGAAACGGCGCCGTCGGGTACAGCCCCTGGCACCGCGTCGGGGCGGCCGGGTCGTACGCGCACGGCGTCGTCTCCACCGGCCCCCAGAAGGTGTGCGCGAACACCGCGTCGAGCCGCAGCCTCCCGCGGGAGAGCGACGCCCCGAGCGACACCGTCGACTTGGCCGCGTCGAAGGTGAGCACGTTGGTGTACGCCGCCGGCGTCGCGCTCGTCTCGTACGAGAACCCCGCCCGCACCGTCAGCAGGTTGCTCCCGAGTTCGAAACCCTGCTCGCCGCCCAGGCGCACGCTCCACACGTCGACGAAGCGGCGGTCGAGCGCGACGTTGCCGACGTCGTAGGTGCCGATGCCGCGCACGTTGGTGATGCGAATCCCCTGCGGCGACAGGCGAATCTGGTCGTGGACGCTCCACCCCTCCCACACGCCCGCGAGCTCGACGCGCGTCCGCGGCGTCGGTCGCACCTCCACGCCCACCCGCGCGATGGCCGGGAACATGAAGTCCACCCGCGCCGCCTCACCCTCCACGCGCGCCCCGTCGAAGTACGACGCCGACGGCAGCCGCACCTTCAGCGACGCGTCGGCCGACACCCACGTCGGGAGGTTGAACGACGCCCCCACCGACACCATCGCGTGCGGATTCACCCGCACGCCGAACGAGCCCGTGGGCGCGAGGATGGGCGCCGAGAGCTGGGCGAGCGAGTCCCAGTCGGGGTTCTCGGGCGTACAGAGGATGGTGGCCGGGCACGCGGAGAAGGCGAGCTGCGATTGAAACGTCCCCGCCAGCACCTGGAAGCCCGCGCCGATCGAGACGATGGGGTGCGGCTTCCACGAGACCCACACGCCCGCCTGCGCGAGCAGCGAGCCGTCGAGGGTGAGGAGCGAGTAGCGCTGCGGCGCCGTCGCCGACGTGTCGTACGTGGTGAGGGCCGCGTTGGGCGCGTACACCCCCGCGGCGAAGCGGAAGTTGCGCAGCCCGAAATCGTGCGTGAACACCAGCGTCGGGATGGGCAGCGGCGCCGAGCTGCCGTCGGTGGGGCGGAAGGTCACCGTCGGCCCGTTGGCGACGGGCTGCGCGGCGCGCGTGTACGTGTTGCTGAAGAGCACCAGCGACGCGTCGAGCAGCAGCCCGTTGCCCGCCTCCGAGAGCCCCGCGGGGTTGTACCAGATCGCGTGGCCGTCGTCGGCGCCCGCCACGAAGGCGCCGCCGCGACCGAGCGGGCGCACGCCGCGGTCGGTGAGGAAGAAGCCCCCCGCGGAGGACACACCCGGGACGAGCGACGCGACGAGCGCCGCGGCGAGGACGGTGGAACGGCGCATCACCGCGGGAGCCTCCGCTGCTGAACGATTTGATAGAACTGGGCCATGCTGCGGCGGTCGTCGGTGAAGAAGTCAGCGATCGCGCGGAGGGCCAACTGGAAGTCCGCGGCGCCCATCGGCCCGCGGTCGCTGGGCGTCTGGCGGTTGGTGTCGGCCATCGCGTCGAGGAGCACCACCAGCGGCTCCGGGGCGAGCACATCACCCGTCGCAGGGCGCCGCGTGAGGTTGGCGAGCACGCGCGTGAGCACCCGGTCGGGGTCGTAGCCGCGCGCCCGATCGAGGAAGCGGAGCCCCATCGGCACCGTCCCCGTTCGCGGCGTCAGCGACGGCGCCAGGGCGCGCAGGAAGGGGTCGATGTCCTGGTCGGCGCGCACCATCTGGAGGAGATCACCCACCGCGCTGAGGGAGATCACCTGGTTGGCGCTGTTGCGCTGCTCATCGCCGATCGTGGTGTCGGAGAAGAGGTAGCGGGAGAAGGTCGCCATCGTCGCCCGCGCCGCGGGGTCGCCCTGCACCGCGAGCCCGAGGTCGAGCGCGGCGGCGGCGCCGGGCGTTCGCATCGTGCGTACGAGGCGACCGGCGAGGCCCGCGTCGGGGTCGCGCGCCCAGCGGTCGAAGTCGCCCGCGGTGCGGTGGGCGGCGAGGCGGTCGAGCGCCCACGCGAGCGTCATGCGGCTGATGGGACCCATCGCGCGGTTTTGAAACTGCGCCGACGTCCCGCTCCCGGTGACGGTCATAAACTGATCGACCATCGCCGAGCGCGCCGCCTCCCAGCTCTGCCGCTGCGCCATGTCGCGCGCGAGGATGGGGTCCATCGCGTTGAAGGCGTCGGCGAAGAGGTTGAAGACCGCGGCGTCGACGGGCGTGGTGCCGTCGCTCCAGAGCGCCCGCGTGGTGTTGTTGCGGTACGCCGGGGGCGCGCTGAACGCGGGCGTCCCATCGAGGGCCTTCGGGTTCGACTGCACCAGCGCCCGGACGAGCGCGGCGAACGCGTCCACCCCGTTGCACTGCGCGCGCGGCCCGCCGGGGCGACGCTGGCACATGCCCGCCTGCGGATCGACGTCGCGGAGCGCCACCGTGGCCGCGCCGAGGGCCGGGAGGATGTCACCCTCCATCGCTTCTTGAATGATGGGCTCGTAGCGGCTGGCCCCGTCGAGGAAGCCGAAGTTGCGCCCGGCCGCGCAGGTGGCGCAGCGCGTGGTGCTCTGGAAGTCGCCCGCCTGCGCGGTCTCCCAGTGGCGGTGGAAGGCGACGAAGAGCTCGACGAAGAGCTTCGCGCCGCGCGACGAGTCGATGTTGCGCGGGGCCATGCGCTGGATGTCGAGGCCCTCGCGCCCCACCGCGGGGTCGATGATGTCGTTGGCCGGGTTGCTGTCGCGGTGGAAGCGGTCGTGGCGGGTGAAGGCCGCGGCGATGGGGCGAACGGAGTCGTAGAAGCAGTACGACTCCCACGCGAAGAGCGTGCCCCGGTGGTAGTTGCGCACGACGCGGTCGGGCTCGGCGCCCGCGCCGTCGCGGTTGCGCACCGTCACCGGGTCGAGCAGGTCGGAGAGAAACTGGTTGGGCTGCGGGTTGAACACCAGGCGCGCGACGGCGTAGGGCGTGGGCACCGTGCCGAAGCCCTGGATCTCTGACTGGCTCTGCACGAGGCCGTCGAGCGTGGGGTCGAGGTTGAGCCCGAAGCGCCGCGCGATGTCGGTGATGGTTCCCGCGAGGCCCGGGAGGTTGAGCGGGAGCACCGCGCGGCCGCCGCCCACCACGGAGCGGAGGAAGATCGTCGCCGAGTCGGGCACCTCGACCAGCCCGCACTCGGGGATGTCCGACGCGCCAGGGACGGGGATGGACGTGCGCGTGCCGATGAGGGGAATGGTGAAGTGAACGCGGACGGCGGCGCGGTTCTTGTTGCACATCCGCGCGCCGTTGAGGTCGTCGACGACGTGGAAGATGCGCCCCATGGCGCTGCGGTTGTCCGCGGCGCTCCCGGGGTTGCGCCAGTCCTGCGTGTCGGGCCGGGCGCGGTCGACGGGGCGATTGAAGGTGCGGTCGACGTGGCGGTTCCACGCGGGGAAGCCGTTGACGAGCGTGCGGTCGCTCCAGTCGGGCTCCACGCGGTCGCGGTTGCGCATGTAGCCCTGGAAGGCGCGGGCGAGGTTCTCGATGGGGACGGTGCCCGCGCAGCGCTGCTCCCACAGGCCCGTCGCGGGGAGCGGGCGAGTGCTCTCCACCACCGCGTCGAGGATGTCTTCGAGCAGGCCGGGCTCCTCCGCGATGCGCCGCGCGACGTCCACCACGTCGTCCCAGACGGCCGAGCGCGCGTCCATGGTGATGTTGGGGTAGCGGTCGGCGATGCCGTCGACGGCGAGCGCCGCGCCCAGCAGCCGCGCCGTCACCTGCTCGCGCTGCGGCGTCGTGAGCCCCTGGAGCGTGCGGAGAATCGCCGGCGCGTCCTTGTGCGTGAGCAGCACCCCCGCGGCGTGGACGAGGTCGGGCAACGGCGACCCCTCCATCGTGAACTGCCGGTACGTCACCGGGCCGTTCGAATACATCTTCGTCGCGTCGGCCCTGGCGCCGAGCAGCCCCTGGATGCCGTGCATGAGCTGGAAGGCCGACGGATTGTCGCCCGCCATCAGCCCGGGCACCTGCCGCGTCATCGCGCCGAGCATGGAGGTGTCGAGGTTGACAAACTGGTACCGCAGGTCGCCGCCCGCGGTGGCCGTCGCGCGCCCCGCCGCGTCGCGCGTCGTCATCGCGCCGTTGTGAATGGGAAACGGCGTCGGAAGATCACGGATGGGGCGCCGCTGCGCATCCACCGGGACGCCGCGCACGGTGTCGACCGCGCCGTCGTTGTTGCTGTCGACGAAGGGAGCGCTCACCGGTCCGTTGAGCAGCGCGAAGCCCGCGGCGTTGCGACGAACGATCTCGACGGGCGCCCCCTGCGCGAGCGACGCGTCTTGACGGAGCATGAGGTCGAGGGTGGCGTCGAGGGTGGTTCCTCCGACGGACTCTGCGGCGGTGGCGGGGGCGGCTTCGGCAAACTCCCCGCGCAGCACCGAGAGCATCTGGTTGAACTGCACGTTGGCCGTCCCCGCGGGGGCGACGAGCGTCGGGTCGCGGAAGAGGCGGAGGGTGGTGTCGAGCAGGTCGTCGACGCGGTCGTAGGCGAGGACGGGGCGGGTGATGCCGAAGGCCACGCGGGCGGGGCGATACCCGCGGCGCAGCGACATGCGCTCCAGGGCCGCGAGCGCGTCCTGGTTGCCCGCGAACTCGGTGAGGAGCGAGGCCATCGCGCGGGTGGTCTGCGGGAGGAGGTCTTCGGCGACGGTGGTTCCGCCGTCGGGGGCGTCGACGAGGGGGCGGCGCATGGCGTCGACGCGGCCCGTGCCGTCCGCGCCGTAGAGCGGGAGGAGGTTGACGAGCATGCGGTCGAGGGGCGTGTGCGTGTCGCGGGGCATCGCGACGTCGAGGCTCGCAGCCACCTCGCGGCGCATGCGACCGAGCGCGACGGTGCGCGGCCCGACGCCCGTGGGTGAGGGCGCGGTGGCGGTGAGGCCCTGCACGCAGGGGACGCGGCCGCGCTCGAAGGTGAGGTCGGTGGGCGTCTCGCCGAAGTGAACGCGCTCGCACATCGCGCGGTGGATCTCCTCCCCGAGCGTCCCTTCTGCGCCGGGCGTGACGCGGCGGGCGGTGTCGAACTCCGGGGCGCACGAGGCGAAGAAAAGGGTGACGAGCGCGGCCCCACCGAGGCACCGGGCTCCATGCGAGCGTGTCATGGAGAGAGCTCCTGTCCGGGAGGGACAGTACCGCGGCGAATGCGCGGGGCGGAAGGGGGGGAAGCGGCGGCGCGCCACTGGCGTGCCACCAACGTCCCTGCGGCGTCTTCAACGTCCCTGCGGCGTCTTCAACGTCCCTGCGGCGTCTTCAACGTCCCTGCGGCGTCTTCAACGTCCCTGCGGCGTCTTCAACGTCCCTGCGGCGTCCCAGGGCTCGCTATCGCTCGGCCTGGGCTCGCGTTGGATCGCCCGCCGAGCCGGGCTCCCTCGTATGGCTCCCTCGTCGTGCTCTGTGGGGTCTTCGCTGAGCCCGGCTCGGCGGGCGATCCAACGCGAGCCCAGGCCGAGCGATAGCGAGCCCTGGGACGCCGCAGGGACGCCAGTCGGACCCCGCCCGCTACCGCATCCGCGGGACGTCCGTTCAGCTCCGCGGAAAAGCACGCGCCATTTCGCTTCGCCGCGTCGATGACCCGGCATGAGCCACTTTCACGCCAGCCTGTTCGTCCACCTGATCTGGACCACCTACCGCCGCATGCCGGTGCTCGATGAGCCCCTGGCGCACCGGGTCCACCGCCGCCTCACCGCGCTCTCCACGCAGCACGGGTCTCCCCTCGCCGTGTCTGGCGTCGCCGACCACGTCCACCTGCTCATCGCCCTGCACCCCACGGCCTCCATCTCAACCCTCGTGCGAAGCGTGAAGGCAAGCTCGTCGCAGTGGCTCACGAACGAACTCCGCGACGCGACCTTCGCGTGGCAGAGCGGCTACGGGGTCTTCTCGGTGAGCGAAGAAGACCTGGAGCGCGTTCGCGAATACGTCTTGCGCCAGCCCGAGCACCACGCCGCGCGCACGACCATTCCCGCATGGGAGCGAACTTCCCCACACCTCCCCCCCATCCACTGACGGCGCCTCCTGGAGCCCGGCTCGGCGGGCGATCCAACGCGAGCCCAGGCCGAGCGGCAGCGAGCCCTGGGACGTTGAAGTTGATGCTGAAGCGTTGAAGCTTTGAAGGGGCAAACTCCCCCGAGCACCCCGGCGACCCCCCGCACGGCCCCCAACGCTCCCCCCATCGGCGCGGCCTATGGCAAAACGCGCCGACCTGCTCGATCCATCAGTGCGGCCTATGGCACGCACTCCCGCGGTGCTCGATTCAGCGACACGGCGAACGCCATCCGTCCCTCCGCCAGCCCGCGGGTTGCGCCGTTGGCGGAGTCGAGCCCTTCGCCCCATGGGAGTCGTTCCGATGACCGCTCGCCTCTCGCAACGCCCCAGCGCGTTGGATGCACCGCCCGACCCGACCACCCGCACCGACCGCATGCACCGCTGGTCCGACGCCCACTGGGGCCTCGTCGAAGCAGACGCCGCGGCGCTCGCGCCCGACACGCTGATCGTCCCCACCGTCGACCTGCAGCGCGCGGCCGAGACGGCGATGCGCGTCTGCGAAGCGACGCTCGACGACCGTACCCTCCACGCGCGCTTCCTGGCGCTGGCGTCGGTGGGCGAGTTCGACGCGGCGTGCTTCGAACAGCTCCCACGCTACGCGGCGGTGGCGTGGCAGGCGCGGCGGCTCCAGCAGATCGCGGAGCTCGCCGAGAGCGAGGCGAAGGTGCCGCCGGCGCTCGTGGCGCGCGCCCGAACGCTGTACCGACGGATGCTGCCGGTGGCGCGGTACCAGCTCAGCCGCGTGGCGGCGGTCGAACGGCTGCTGGCGCGGCTCAACCACGCCCCCGGGCACCGACGGCTCGCGCTCAACCTCCTCGACGTCGCCGACCTCTACCGCCACCACCACGACCTCGTCGCCCGCGACGCCGACGGCTACCGCGCGACAGATGAAGCCGAGGCGCGAGACGCCGCGTCCGACGTGGTGAGGGCCCTCGGGGCGCAGCACGTGACCGAGGCCGATCGCTGGGACGACCGCTGCGCCCGCGTCTGGACGCTGCTGTCAGAGTGCTACGGCAAGGTGCAGGCGACGGGGAGGTTTCTGCTGCGGGAGCGGGAGGCGGCGGCGAAGGAGCGGTTCCCGTCGCTGGTGACGGCGTCGCGGGGGCGGTGAGCGGGGCCGCGCGCGACGGCCGCCCCGCCGCGTCGCGCACGCGCACCCAGTCGGCCAGGAAGGCGTTGAACACCGTCGGGTGCTCGATGCGGAGGAGGTTCTCGTCGTTGGCGGTGAGGGCGCCGCCCGTGTAGTTGTGCGACCCCGTGAACACCAGCGTGCGGTGCCTCCCCGCGCTGTCGGCGTAGGGGGCGTCGATGAGCAGGTACTTCGAGTGCAGCGTCCACCCCATCGCGCGGGCGGGGTACAGCGTCACCCGCACCCCCGCGCGCCGCAGTGAAGACAGCACGCGCGACCCCGCGGGGATGTCAGCGTTGCCGAGGACCACCGACACCGAGCATCCGTCGCGACGGAGCTGCGCGAGCGCGTCGGCCACCGCCACCCGCGCGTTGGTGAAGAAGGCCATCGCGAGGCGGACGCGCGACGTGCGGTCGCAGCGCACGTTCTCCAGCACGGAGACGAGGGTGTCCTCGCCGTCGTCACGGGGGAAGAAGTATGCGCGGAGCCCGTCGCCGTCGCCGTCTTCGAATCGGTAGGCGTTGCGGAGCGGGAGGTCGACGCGCATGAGGTCGAAGGTGCGCGCGTAGGCCCGGTGCATCCCGACATCGTTGCGCACGATGACGAGGTTGTTGTGCTTGCGGAGCTGGCCGTTGGTGAGGTTGTGCGAGGCCACCGCCACCACGTTGCGCGACCCGTCATCGAGCGCCGACAGCGTGATGAACTTGTTGTGCTGGATCCCCGTCCCCACGCACGACGTCCCCGGCGCGCTGCAGAGGGTGACCCGTTCGCGACCGAGGCCCGCGATGAGCCGGGCGGCCTCACTGCCAGGGGCCGTTCGCATGTGCCCGTCGAGCACCACCCGCACGTCGACCCCGCGGCGGGCCGCGTTGATGAGCTCCGCGGCCGCGCGGTAGCGGGTGAAGGTGTACATCGCGAGCCGGAGCTGTGAGCCCGGCACCGCGCGGCGGATGAGGGCCACCATCGCGTCTTCGATGGCGGTGTCGGCCGCGCCGCTCGTCGGTCGGCGCGAGAACACCACCGTGAAGCGCGGCGGCGGGGCGGTGCTCACGGGCGGCATGGTCGAAGCGTCCATCGCGGGCGGCGGGGCCGCGGCGTCAGGCGCGGGTGGGTCGACGGGCGGCTCCACCGGCGGTGACATCGGGGGCTCCTCCACCGGCGGTTCGGGCACGTCTTCGGGCGGCGGCTCGGGCACGTCTTCGGGCGGCGGCTCGGGCGCGTCCACGCCTCCGTCCCCCTTCTCCAACGACGGATCGATGCCGTCGTCTCCTTCGCCCTCCTCCCGCTCGACCTCCGGGTCGGGGTCGGGCGCGTCGGGATCGACGTACCCAGGTTCGCCTGGCGCCGGCGGCGGGTCGCCCTCCGCGCAGGCCGCGAAGAACGCTGTGAAGAGCGCCGCGAGGGCCACCCGCCACGCCCACGAACCACACTGCCATCGCACCATGAACGCTCTCCTCGGTCGCACTAGCGGCTGCGATGCTACCGCCGCGCGGCGACGATCGCGCGACGAACCTCCGCCGTACGGCGTTGTCCGAGCCCATCGGGGGCACCGGCATCGTACCGTGCGCCCGGAGAGCAGAGATTCCCCATGAGTTCCAACGCCCTTCCGCCGGGTCCGCGCTCGGCCCTCTCGCAGCTCGCGACGCTCAACGACCCCTTCCCCTGGATGCTCTCGTTCGCGAAGCGCTACCCCGACCCGGCGACGACGCCCATCCTCGGCGGCGATCCGCTGGTGCTCACCTGGGACGCGGAGGGAGCGAAGACCGTCTTCACCGCCGACCCATCGACCTTCACCTCGGGGGTCAACGAGGCGCTCGGGGTGATCGTCGGCGAAGGGTCGATCTTTCTCATGTCGGGCGAGCGGCACCGGCGGGCGCGCAAGCTGCTGATGCCTCCTTTCCACGGCGAGCGCATGCGGGCCTACGGCGAGCTCATGCGCGACGCGGCGGCGCGGTGGGCGAAGAAGCTCCCGACGGGGGAGACGTTTCGGATGGTGGACACCGCGCAGGGGATCACCCTCGACGTGATCATCGAGGCCGTGTTCGGGGTGCGCGACGCGGCGCGGGTGACGGCGTTTCACGACGGCATCGTGGCGATGGTGGCGGCCTTCAACCCCTTCGTGGCGATGAAGCCCTTCCAGCGCGAGCTCTGGGGCTTCGGGCCGTGGGCTCGCTTCAAGAAGCGGGCAGACGCGATCCACGCGATGATGGACGCGCTCATCGCGGAGAAGCGCGCGACGCCGGGCGAGGACATCGTGAGCCTGCTGCTGTCGGCCCGCGACGAGACCGGCGACGCCCTGAGCGCGCAGGAGGTGAGCGAGCAGTTGCTGAGCTTCGTGGTCGCGGGCCACGAGACCACCGCCACCACGCTCGCCTGGGCGATGGACCAGCTCCACCGCGACCCGTCGCTCCTCGCCCGGCTGCGCGCGGAGATCGACGCGCTCGGCCCGTCGCCCGCGCCCGACGCGCTGGCGAAGCTCCCGCTGCTCGACGCGGTGTGCAACGAGACGCTGCGGCTCTATCCGCCCGTCCCGATGGTGATGCGCAAGCTGGCGAAGGAGCTGCCGCTCAAGGGCTACACGCTCCCGGTGGGGACGACGGTGGCGGTCGCGGGGTACATGGCCCACCACCGGGAGGAGGTGTTCGCGGAGGCGGCGGCCTTCAAGCCCGATCGCTTCGTGGGGAGGACGTACACGCCCTTCGAGTTCATGCCCTTTGGTGGGGGCGCGCGGCGGTGCCTGGGGGCGGCCTTCGCGGTGTACGAGCTGAAGGTGGTGCTGGCGACGCTGCTCGCGGCGGGCACCTACCGACTGGAGGAGCCGAAGCCCGTGGGGCGCGCGTTTCGCATCGGCACCTTCGGCCCGTCGACGGGCATCCGCCTGCGCTTCACCCCCGCGTGAACTACGGCTTGAGCGAACCGGAGGCGAGCAGCGGGAGGAGCTGCGCGCAACCACCCACCAGCGTGCCGTCGACGAAGACCATCGGGAAGGTGGGGAAGCCCGCCCAGAGCTTGAGCGCGAGGCGCGGCTTCCACTGCGAGAAATAGCTGCCGTACTCGAGGTAGGTGAAGCGAACGCCCGCGTCGTCGAGGGCCTTGCGGGCCTTCTTCACGACGGGGTTCTGCGCCATGCCGACGACCACCACGCGGTCGCGGGCCACCGCCGCGGCGACCTCCTCGACGATGCCGCGATGAAACTCCGCCACGCTGTCACGCGCCGCGGGGGAGACCTTTTCCAGAGGGAGGATGAGACGTTCCATGGCAGGCGCTCTACACGACCTTCGCGCGCGGTACCAGCGGTCGCATTGGCTATGATGCGCGCGTGGTCGCACCTTCACCTCCCACGCGTCGCCTCCGCTGGTGGCGCGAGCCTGCCCTGCACGTCGCCCTCCTCGGCGCGTCGCTCTTCGCCCTCGACGCGTGGCGCCGCCGACCCGCGGGCGACGCGCGCGAGGTGGTGGTGCCGGCGTCGTACGTTCGCTCGCTGCGCTCGGAGCTCACCCAGCGCCACGGCCGCCCTCCGAGCGCCGCCGAGCTGCAGGCCGAGGTGCAGGGGTTTGTTCGCGAGGAGGTTCTCTACCGTGAGGCCCTCGCGCTCGGGCTCGACCGGGGGGACGTCATCGTGCGGCGCCGCCTCGTGCAGAAGATGGAGTTTCTCGTCGAAGACCTCGCTGCCCCCGAGGCCCCGACGGAGGCCGCCCTCGAAGCGCAGCTCCGCGCCCACCCCGATCGCTACGCGGCGCCCGCGCGGGTGAGCTTCCGCCACGTCTTCTTCGACCGCGGACGTCGCGGCGCTGGCGTCGACGCCGAAGCACGCACCGCGTTGCAGGTGCTTCGTGATGGCGGGGCGGTGACGGGCGATCCCTTCGCGCTCGGGGAGCGCTTCGATTCCGTGGGCGTCGACCGCGTGGCGCGCGACTTCGACGAGGGCTTCGCCCAGGCGCTGCGCGAGAGCTCACACGACGGCGCGTGGCGCGGACCCATCGCGTCGCGCTACGGCGTCCATCTGGTGCAGGTGAGCGCGCGATCGCCGGGGGAGCTGCCGCCGCTGGCGCAGGTGCGGGCGAGGGTCGCGGCCGACCTCGCGATCGAGCAGCGCGAGGGAGCCAACCAGACCGCGTGGCGGCGCGTCGCCGCGGGCTACCGCGTCCGCGTGGAGGGGCCGTGAAGCCCGCGCTGCGTGCGGCGTGCTGGGTAGCGCTGCTGGTGGTGCCGACGACGGCGTGGGCGCACGGCTTCGCGCCGGGCTACCTCCGCCTCGACGAGCGTCGCGACGGGCGCGTCGAGGCGCTCTGGAAGGCTCCCGTCGGCGGTGAGGGCGGAGCGGGTGAGGCCGCGGGGGTTCACTTCCCGGCGCGGTGCCGAGAGGTGGCGCGGCGTGAGGCCGTGGCGGTGCCGGGCGCGGTGCTCCATCGCTTCGCGCTCGACTGCGGGGCGGAGGGGGTCGGCGGACTGACCCTCACCCGCGACGACCGCGGGCCGGAGACCGACGTGCTCGTGGCGGTGTGGTACGCGTCGGGTCGGCGCTTCTCGGGACTGCTGCGCGATGACGCCGCGTCGCTCACGGTGCCGCCATCGTTAGCGACGTCACGGGCGGCGGTTGTGCGCTCGTACGTGGCGCTCGGCGTTCGACACATCGCGACGGGCGCGGATCACCTCGCCTTCGTGCTCGGGCTGCTGTTGCTGTCGCGCGGGACGTCGTCGCTCGTCCGCACGGTGACGGCCTTCACGTTGGGGCACAGCGCCACCCTTGCGCTCGCGGTGCTGGGCGTCGTGCGGGTCGCGTCGGCGCCCGTGGAGGCGACCATCGCCGCGAGCGTCGCGCTGCTCGGCGTCGAAGCGCTCGGTGAAGAGGGCGCGACGGAGACGCTCACGCAACGCGCGCCGTGGGCGGTGGCGGGGGGCTTCGGTCTGCTCCACGGGCTCGGCTTCGCGGGGGCGCTGGCGGAAGCCGGTTTGCCCGCGGAGGCGGTGCCGACGGCGCTGGTGGGGTTCAACGTGGGGGTCGAGCTGGGGCAGCTCGCGTGTGTTGCCGTGGTGGGCGGCGCGCTGGGGGCGCTCGCGCGGGTGTCGACCGTGAGGGCGCGGTGGGTGCGCCTGGCGATGGGCTACGCGATCGGTGCGGCGGGGGTGTGCTGGACGCTTCAGCGCGTGGCGGGGATGCTGCGGTAGACGGTGGTCAGTCGGCCATCAGCGCGCGGCGGAAGCCCGTCGTCGCGTAGGGCGCCCGCACCGCGTCGGCCTCGGCCACGAGCCGCGTGAGCGCGCGCACCAGCACCCGCGCCGGGCGACCTTCGGGGCCGTCGCCCATCATCTCCGCGAGGCGCCGCGCCGCGGCCAACGCCTCGGGGAAGCGCCCCTCCTGCGCCGCGCTCTCCGCCAGCGCCTGTGTGGCCGCCGCGCTGTCCCGTCGGTCGCGCAGGGCAGCGAGCGACTCGTCCACGGCGCCCACAGCGCGCAGGGCCCGCGCGTAGGCGAGCGCCCCGTCGTCGTCGGCAAACGCCCGCCGCGGAACCCTCGCGAGCGCCTCCCGCGCCTCGGCACGTCGCCCGCGGCCATCGAGCATCCGCGCGAAGCCCAGGTGCGCCGCGAGGAGCCCGGGGTCGGTGTCGAGCGCGCGGTGGAAGAAGCCTTCAGCCTCCAGGGCGCGGCCGTCTCGCTCGCAGGTCAGCGCACGGTCGAGCCAGCCGCGGGCCGACTCGCGGATCATCCCGGTGATCTCGGGGGAGATGGCGGGTTCGTTGGCGAGGGCCGCGGAGGTGGCTAGGAGGGAGGCGAGCGCGAGGGCGACGGTGCGGGGGGCCATCACCGCGGATGGTAGCAGCAAGTGGGGTGAGGTGGCGTAGAGCGGAGAGGGGGGGTTCGTCGGGTGTGCCAGATCCGCGGTGGCTACGTCCGTCCCCGCCCCACCGTCGCCACCACCGGAACCGTAAACCGGAACGTCGTCCCCTCCCCCTCGCGCGACTCCACCCAGGCCCGTCCCCCCAGCGAACGAACGCTCTGCTCGACGATCGCGAGGCCGAGGCCCGTCGACGCCACCCCGCGCGGACCGTCGCCTCCCTTCACCCACTCGTCGAAGATGCGCGGGAGCAACGCCGCATCGATGGCCTTCCCCTCGTTGTGCACGGAGAGCTCGACGAAGCTCGTCCCCGGCGCCGCCTCACCGCGCGGCACCTTGCGAAACAGCCCCGCCATCGCCGAGCGAGGCCGGTCGCGCTGCGCCTCGGGTCCCGGGTCGTCGCGGCGGCGGGCCGCGAGGGTCACCACCGAACCCTTCGCGGCGTACTTGATCGCGTTGAACACCAGGTTGTCGAGCGCGAGTTCTACGCGGTCGGCCCAGGTCTCCACGGCGGGGACGTCGCCGTCGCGCGCGGCCGTCACCCGCACGCCGTACTCCGGCGCGATCTGATCGAAGAGCCGCACGTGCGCGTCGAGGAGCGCGTCGATGGGGACGAGGGAGGGGGTCGGCGGCTCGGCGCCGGTGTCGATGCCCGCGAAGCCGAGGGCGCTGTCGCAGTAGAGCCGCATGCGACGTCCCGCGAGGGTGACGCCGTCGACCACGTCCGCCGCGTCGTCGCCCGCCGTCATCCCGCGCAGCACCTCCGCGCCGAGCAGCACCGCCAGCAGGGGGCTCTTGAGGTCGTGCACCAGCTTGCCGACGAGCACGGTACGAAGGCGCTGCTCTTCGAGGAGGACGACGTTCTCGACGGCGAGGCCGACGACGCCGGCGAGGGCCTTGAGCGTCTCCCCGCGGCGAACCGTCTCCGCCAGCACCGGCGCGCGGCTGTCGGCGTAGAGCACGCCCGCCACGCGCCCGCAGGCCACCACCGGCACCGCGAGGATGAAGCGCAGCCCGTGCTGCTTGATGCTCTCGTAGGCGTTGAGCTCGCGGTCGAGGTCGGTGTTGACCACGAGGCGCATCTCCTTCGAGCGGAGCACCTCGGCCACCACGCGGTTGGAGATGGGGAGCGCCTCGCCGCGCGTCCAGGCGAGGTTGTGCACGACGGCGTCTTCGATGACCCCGTCGTCATCGAAGAGGGCGAAGAGGGCGCGCTCGGCGCCGAGGAGTTCGACGAGGCGCTCGAGCACGACAGGGAGGAGCTCGTCGAGGCTCCGCGTCGCCGCGAGGCGGAGCGAGACGTCGAGGAGGGCGGCGGCGGCGAGGTCGGCGTTCTGCATCGGTGGGGTGCGCTCAGCGCGAGCGCGACCCTAACGCAGACGTCCCCTCCGGGTCACGGCGTCGCGTCCACCGCCCGGTCGACCGCCGCCCCGAGCACGCTCGCCGGAAAGCGCTGGTGAAACCGCTGCCGCGCCGCCTCCGCAGCCCCGCGGTCCCCTTGCGCGGCGAGGCACTGCACCCGCAAAGCCTCCCGCTCGGGGGTGAGCCGCCCCCGCGGGTGGCGCGCCGTGTGACGGGCGAGGGCCGAACGGGCCGCCGCGAAATCACTGCGAGCGAGGGCGCCGTGAGCCTGCTCGATGAGGGCGAGCTCGGCGTCGAGGTCGGTGTCATCCACCGCGCGGGGTGCGCTCGGCGGACGCTGCACCGCGGGCGAAGGCGCCACCACGGGCAACGGGGCGACGACCGGCGCGGGCGACGGGGCCGCCGCGCGTACGGGCGGCGGAGGCACCGTGGGCGACGGCGGCGGTGCAACGGGGCGAGCGATGGGCGTGGGGACGTGGGCGGGGCGCGCGGGTGAGCGAAGGGTGCCAACGGCGACGCCACCGAGGGCGACGACCGCGACGGCGAGGCCCACCGCGCGTGTCACCCACACGCCGGCAAACAGCTTCGCGCCAGCGCCAGCGACGGCGGCGCCGGGGATGGCGAGGCCGGTGGTGAGGGCGAGGCGCGCGGCGACCTTGCGGCGATCGGCGGCGGGTGAGGCGGGCACATCGCGCGCGTCGTGGAGGAGGGCGGCGATGTCGGGCGGAAGATCGGGCAGGTCGCCGTCGCTCATGGGTGCTCTCCGCGCTGGAGGCGCAGCCGTCGCACGGCCGCGGTGAACTGCTCCCGCGCCGACGCGAGGCGGGAGTAGAGGGTCTTGGCGGGCACGTCGAGGGCCGCGGCGATCTCGGACATGGGCTGCTCTTCGAGGTCGTGGAGGATGAAGACGACGCGGCGGTCGAGGTCGAGGGATTGGAGCGCCGCCACCACCAGCTCGCGGGCCTGGGCGCGGGCGAGCTCCTAGTCTTGCGCGGGCCGCGGGTCGGCGACCTCGGGGGCTTCGACGACGGACTCGCGGCGGTTGCGCCCGAGCGCGAGGTGATCGCGCGCCACGCGGTACGCCACGCCGAAGAGCCACGGGCGCAGCGGGCGCGACGGGTCGTAGGTGTGCGCGCGGCGGTGCACCACCACGAAGACGTCGTGGGTGACGTCGGGGAGGTTGCGCGTCGCCACGCCGAGGCGCCGAAGCGTGTTCCACACCCAGTCGAACTCCCGCCCGTACACCGCCCCGAGGTCGAAGGGGGCGACCCCAGCGGCGGGTGCAGTGTGCGGCGCGAGCGCGTCGGTGGTCACGATGGGGGATTGGAGCGGCAACGGGAGGATTCTCACCGATTCGTCCACGCGACGCCCAGGGCCAGCGTCGCGGTGAGCGGAAAGGCTGTCCACAGCGGGGATTCGGCGCCACCCGCCACCGCGAGGGCGGGCCGGACGAGCAGCGCGCGGCCGTCGAGCGAGGCCACAAAAGCCCAGCGCCCGGAGAGGGGAACCTCGACCCCCACGCGCCCGCCGAGCCCGAGTCCGAAGGCCACGTCGGTGGCGTCGGGGGTATAGCCGCTCCCCCAGGCGACCACGGCCGCGAGGGAGAGCGTACCGCAGGCGGAGAGCACAACGCGCGCACCGAAGCGTGGGCAGAGGGCGGCGCCGAGCTGCACGGGCAGGGCGGTCACGTGGGCGCGGTGAGCGGCGTCGTCGAGGGTGCCGGGCGCGTCGACCGCGAGCTCGATCGGGAGCGCGAGACGACCCCAGACGGGTGCTACACGGAGCGCGAGGCCCGGGCGGAGGGCGTCGGCGAAGGTTCCTGGTGCGAGGCCCGCGGAGAGCGTCGCGAGCGCGGTGAGCTGCACGCGCGAAGTGGGGGCGAGCGGGGGCGACGGTACCACGACGCGCACGGGAGGCGGAGGTGGTGGCGGCGGTGGTGGTGGCGGCGGAGGAAGCGCGGGCGGCGGTGGCGGTGGGGGCGGTGGCGGTGGCGGTGGGGGCGGCGGACGCAGTGCGGCGACGGGGTCGATGGCGAGCGCGAGGACGAGTGAGACGGCTTCACCGAGGCGCGCGCAGTCGGAGGCCGGAGAGCGGAGCGTGCGGGTGGCGGCGCGGCGCAGCCCGTCGACGCGGAGGCGCGCTTCGAAGCGGGCAGCGCGACGGGAGAAACGGAGCGTCGCGCGGCGGGTGGCAGTGTCGTCGATCGCGTCGCGGCCGAGCCGGAGGCGGAGGAGCTCGCGGACGCGGTCGCGGTTGGGGCAGAGGGCGCTGCGCGCGTCGCGCTGCACGTCGAGGCGAACGGTCTGGGGGGAGATGGGCTGGGCGGAAGGCGCGCGCGGGCTCAGCGCAAGCGCTGCGAGGAGCGGAGCGACGAGGGCGCGCGCGGTGGGTCATGCGTCGGGAGGCCAACCCTTTCAACGTGAGGTTCGCGCTCCCCAACGCCCCAGGGTTCGCCGAGCGCTCACCCTGGGCTTGAGTCGGATCGCCCGCAGAGCCGGGCTCAGGAAGAAGCCCCATGGCGTGAGACGCGTGAGCCCGGCCTTGCGGGCGATCCGACTCAAGCCCAGGGTGAGCGCTCGGCGAACCCTGGGGCGTTGGAGGGGCTGGTGGGGCGACATCGTGGCTACGGGCACACCCCATCATCGACCACACCGTCGCAGTCGTCGTCGAGGGCGTTGCAGGTCTCGGCGCGGGGCGTCACCTGCCCCGAGCACGTAGCGCCCCAAGCGCCCGCGGAGCAAGTCTGCGTCCCGTTGCGGCAGATGCCGACGCTGGCGGTGCCAGCAGGCCCCGTGTAGCAGGCGCGCGCCACCCCTTCGTCGACGGCGCCGTTGCAGTTGTTGTCGACGTTGTCGCAGGTCTCCGTGGTCGGACGAACCTCGCCCACACACATGCCCGACCACGCGCCAGCCGTGCATGCCTCCATCCCGCTGCGGCACGCGCCCACCCCCGACGTACCCGCGGGGCCGCCGTAACAGGGACGCACGGTGGGCACCTCCGCGGGGCACGCGGCCGTCGATCCGGTGCAGTACTCCGGCGCATCGCAGGCACTGGAGGAGGGTCGGCACACGGCGGTCGCCGGGAGGAAGCCGTCCGCGACGCACTGCTCGGCGCCCGCGACGCAGGCGATGTGACCGGTCGCGCACACGCCCGCGCTGCAAGCGCGCGGTGCGAGGTCGTCGACGCGGCCGTTGCAATCATCATCGCGGTTGTTGCACGTCTCCAGCATCGGCGTTCCGCACTCCGCGGTCACGTCGGGGGTCGCCGGCACATCCGGCATCGCCACCACGTCAGGCGCCACCACCACGTCAGGCGCCACCACCACGTCAGGCGCCACCACCACGTCACCAGCGTCCTGGCTGCCGGGCGCATCACCGACCGTCGCGGTCGAGAGACACCCGACACACACCGCGCTCAGCGACGAGACCCAGACCCACGACGAACACCGCATCGGAGAACCTCCTCCCCTTCGATTGGAGCCTCCCCTACGGCCTTCTGACGAAATCGACGTCGCCTGGCGCGGCGCTCGCCGGCCGGGTGGGTCAGTCGTCCTCGTCCTCGTCGTCGTCCTCGTCCTCGCTCCGCTTCGCAGCCTTCTTCGCGGCCTTCTTCGCCTTCGCCACCTTCGCAGTGAGGGCGACAAACTCCGGGTCCTTCCGCAGCGCGGCGAAGTCGTCGTCGGAGCTGGCGCGGCGCCGTTGCCCGTTGCCCCGCGTCCCCGGCAGGATGGTGGTCGCGAGCATGGCCAGGCAGTCCGCGCGGCGCCCCAGGAGCGACAGCATCACGGCGCACTGGTACCGCGCCTCTTCGTCGTCGGGCTCGTCCTTCGCGCATTGCTCCCAGTGGGCCAGCGCCGCCCCCAGGCACGCCTGCGCCTCCGCGCCGCCGCCCGCCTTCGTCAGCACGCGCCCGAGCAGCGTCTGCGCTTCGATGTCTCCGGGGCGAAGCGCGAGCGTCCGTCGGGCCCACACCTCGGTGCCCGCGAGGTCTTCTTCGTCGAGGCGCATCTGCGCCCGCTGGAGGCACTCGTCCGGGTCGGTGTTGCGCGCGGGGTCGCCGCGTTCGGCGGGCGACTGGGCGCGCGGCAGCTCGGGGAAGCGCTCCAGGTCGTCGGGCGTCGCCAGCAGCGCGTCGACGGCCTCCGCGACGCCGTCGACCCGCCACGCCTCGTCGTCGTCGAAGAGGTACGTCACACCGTCACGGATCATGAGCTGGCCGTAGCTTTCCGCGGCCAGGAAGCCCTCCCCGGCCAGACGGAGCGTGTCACCCACCGGCACCACCACCTGCACGAAGCCGTCGTGGTAGCGCCGATACGTCACCACGGCGCGACCGTCCGCCGCGGGCAGCGTCGTGCCCTCCTCGGTCGGCATCTCGTAGAAGCCGCCCGGCGCGAACCCTTCGCCCGTCGGGAGCAGCCGCCACGCGCGCCCCCCCGCCGCGATGAAGGCCCCTTCGGCGAGCCAGAACGCGACGTTGGTGCCATCCCTCAGCGGGTCGTCCCAGACCCGTTGCGGCGGCACGCGGTCGAGCCGGGCGGCGAGCTGTCCCGAGCCCTCCTGGTCGTCGACCAGCAACTCGGCCCGCGACGACGACCACGAACGTACCGCGTACTGCCAGGACGCGGGGTGCACCGTGACCTGCGCCGCCCCATCGACATAGACGACCAGCCGCGGCTCCTCGCCCTTCTTCGGGCGCTTCGCTGGGGCGCACCAGCCCGTTTCATCGACGAAGCGCCGGGCGTCCGTCCCGATGGCCTTGTTCGCGGCGGCCTCCGTCGGATCATCCTCCGACACCTGCTCCGGGTCGATCTTCTCCACCCGGAGCTTGAAGCCCCGAGGCTCGCGCGCGGGCTTCGTCGGCGCGTCGTCATCCCCCGTGTCGTCGTCCACCGCGCCGTCATCCCCCGTGTCTTCCTCGTCCGAAACCTCCTCCTCCTCGGCGGCCTCTTCTTCGTCCTCCGCCTCCGTGACCGGCGATGCCACGACCCCTCCCCCGCGAGCGACCTTGCGGGCCGCTTCGAAGGCCTCGTCGACGGCGGCCTTCGACTTCTTCCGCGAGCGCTTCGCGTGCGTCGTCACCGCCTCGGGCCACACCGGGAGCTCCGTCGGCGTCGGTGACTGCGCGAGCGTGGCGCTCTCCCACGCGCTCCCGCTGCTGAGGTCGGCGGCCTGCGCGTACACCACCTCCGCGAGGGGCGCCGCTCCATGGACAGCGCGGAGCACACCCTGCATCGCCTCGAAGAGCGCGCGCATCGTCTCGCGCGACCGATCGCCCACCCGCACCGGGCAGAACGCCCACGCGTCCGACCACCACCACGCCCCGCTGAAGTCTGCGCTCAGCCCGCGGGCCAGCGTGCGCGAGGCCGACTCCCACGCCGCCGCCACGCGGGCGCGCTCCCCGGCATCGGGCGTGCGCACGAAGCGCAGTTGCCACGCGTGGACGGGCTCATCAAACCAGTCATCAGGAGACACGCCGAAGAACAGGAAGGGGAAGCCGTCGGTGCCCATCGACGCCGAGGATATCGCCCCGCTCCTCAGGCGAATACTCCCAACGCGATACCGCACGTCAGCCCCTTCGCGCCGCGCTCAAAGGGTGCGATATCTCGATCCCCGCCATGTCCCCTGTGTCCGCGCGCTGGCTCCTCGTCGCATCGCTCGTCGGCTGTGAGTCGGCCCCCGAGGTGATCGCCCCCGACGCCATCGCGTTCGACACCCTTCGCCTCGATCGCCCCGCCGCGCCCGACACCGCCGCCGACACCGTCGTTCGCGACGCCTCACTGCCAGACGACGTCCCTTCGCTCGACGCGCCCGCCTCCGACGCGCCCACCTGCCCCGCGGGTCAGTCCCTCTGCGACGGCCGCTGCCTCGACCCCAGCGCCGACCCGATGAACTGCGGCGCCTGCAACGCCCGCTGCCCCGCCACCACGCCGATGTGCCTCTGCGGCGCGTGCTTCGGGTCGTGCGCGCCGGGCTTCCTCACCTGCTGCCGCCCCACCGCGGGCACCGGCGCCGTCTGCGCCGACCCGCGCACGAACAACGACCACTGCGGCCGCTGCGGCAACCGCTGCCCCACCGACATGCGCTGCTTCGATGGCGCGTGCGAGCCGACGCTCGCCGACTGCGACCCCACGCACGCCGCCTGCGACGCGCGACCGCCCACCTGCCCGGCGGGTCAGTACGCCTCCGTCCGCATGGGGTGCTGGGGCCCGTGCGTCCCCTTCGAACGTTGCCTCCCCCTCCCCTGCCCCGACAGCGGCCCGTGCCCCAACGGCTGGCGCTGCATCGCGTCGATCCTGACATGCCAACCCTAGCGCGTACGCTCCTCGTCTTCCCTCTCCTGCTCGCGTGCGCCGAGGTGTCACCGCCGGTCAGCGAGTGCTCGCCGTCGAACGAGCCGATGGTGGCGCTCGGCTTCGGCAGCGACCGGCCGCAGGCGCTCGAGCGCGACGCCGAGGCCACGCAGGTGTTCGGTCCGCAGGGCGGCAGTCACCTCCTCGTCGGCGCCACGTTGACGGGCTTCGAGGGCGTCCTGGTCGCGCGATTCGAAGCGCGCGACGCCTTCACCAACGGCCTCCTCGGCGCCTCCCAGCGCACCCTCGCGCCCCGCCGCTACCCCGACTCGGACGTGGGGAGGTGCGAGGTCCGCGACACGCTCCTGGTGCTCAACGGCCTGTTCCGAGGGGGCGCGGGGCTCGCCACCGTGAGCGTGTTCCTCGACGACGGCAACCGGCGCGCCGCGGCGTCACAACGCGTCTGGATCGGCCGTCGCCAGGCCGCGTGCGCCCCCGCGGAGGGGGTGACGCCCTCGATGATTCTGCTCTCGCTCGTCCACCCCACGCAGCGCCGCGAGGAGGCCGTCCTCCTGCGCGCCGACGACACCCTCTACCCCGTGTCGAACGGCGAAGCGCTCGTGGGCGTCGGGACGGTCGGATTCGCGGCCTCCGCCGTCTCCCTCGACGCCACGCTCGCGGAGGTCACGCCCACCGGCCGTCGCACGCTGCGCGAGCTCCGTACTGCGCCCGCCGCGGGGGAGGTGACCATCGTCCCCGTGCTCCGCCGCGCCGGCTCCGAGTGCGTGTCGCCGGCCACCCTGCGAATCCCCGTGGACGCCTCCACCCTGGGCCGTCCCCTCGTCCTCGTGCTCCGGGGTGACGACGGCCTTGGACACTCCCTCACCGTCGAGCGAACGCTGCGCCTCGCCGCGCTCTGATCCGCATGCGCAGGTTGTGCTCGTGCGCTCCGAGGACGTACCGTTGGTCGCGATGAAGTGCGTTCGCTTCCTCACGCTCATCCTCCCCCTCGCGGCGGCGTGCGCACAGAGCCCCGAAGCGCCGCGTGACGCCGCGCCGATCGACCGTTTCGCGCCCGACCAGCCCGTCGGCGTCGACGCACGCCCCCCGCCGGACGCGCCTCCGCCTCCACCGCCACCGCCCGACGTCGTGCCGTTGGGCGACGCCGCCGATGTCGCTGGCCCTCCGCCCGACCTCGGCCCGCCGCTCGAGGGGCCCCTCGGCCTCTCCTTCGTCGGCGTCGCGGACTACACCGCGCTCGCCCACGCGCGCGAGATCGCGGTCGATGGCGACCTCGTGTTTCTCGGCGACGCCAACGGTCTCCCCATCGCGCGGTCGTACGCGGGGGGTCGCCTCGAAGTCGTCCACCCGATCGTCACGCCGCGGCAGCAGCACTGCTCCACCGTGTCGGTTCACGCGCGCTCGCGCACGCTGGTCTGCGCCGCCGCCGACAGCGGCCTCGTCGATTTCATCAACATCCGCAACCCGGCGATGCCCGTGTCCCGCGTCTGGTCGGCCAACGAGCACGACATGCGCGGCAATCCCCCCATCTACGAGATCTCCGACGTCGAGGTGTCGGGCGACACGCTCTGGATGGCCGCCCATCGCAACGGGCTCCTGCGCTCGACGCTCGGCGCCGACGGGATGCCCACCGATCTGCGCCGCACAGCCCGCGGCGAAAACGTCACCCACGTCATCGCCCGCGACGGGAGGCTCTACCTCAACGACCGGGTGCGCGGCGTCATGGTGCTCTCCGAGGCCGACCTCAGCACGGTGGCCACGACGCCGCTCGACGGCCCGCCCCTCGGCCTCGCGGTGGCGGGCGACCGCGTCGCCGTCGCGCTCGGCTCCGAGGGGGCGCGCGTGTTTCGCCTCGCGGGATCGACCCTCACGATGGTCACCTCGGTGCAGCCGCGCTGCGTGACGACGGGCGTCGCGCTCTCGGGCGACCTCCTCGCGGTGTCGTGCCTCTCGGGCGTCACCCTCTACGACCTCGCCCGCACCCCGGCGCACGTGGCGGGCTTCTTCCCCGCGCGCTTCGGCATGCTCGACGTGGCCTTCGGGCCCCACGGTCTGCTCGTCTCCGACTGGTTTCAGCTCGATCAGTTTGCGCCCTCCGCGGCCGGCGTCGTCGCGCTCCCCGAGGCGCCCTCCACGCTGCGCCTCCCGCCCGGCGCCGACGCCCGCATCGCCGTGCGCAACCCGGCCGACGTCCCCATCACCGTCACCTGGCGCCTCTCCCGCGGAGAAGAGCCCCCCATGCGCGAAGGGACGCTCATGCTCCCCGCGTCGGGCGACGCGACGCTCACGCTCCCCGCCGCCGCGCTCGAAGCCGCCGCGAGCCGGGAGAACCTCGCCCACGTGAGCTTCGCCCGCCCCGGCACCCCCGCCGCACAGATCGCCGCCGCGCTGCGCACCCGGGTGTGGCACCGCGGCGCGACGGACGTCCCCGCGCGCGGCGTCGTCGCGATCGGCGACCGCTTCCCCACGCTGCGGCGCACCATGATGAGCCCGGCGCCCGCGACCCTCCCGGCCGCCGGGGCGGAGACGCTGGTGATGTTTCTGACGGTGGACTGCTACCTCCAGTGGCCGCAGTTGGAGGACATGGCGTGGGCCCAAACGCACATGCGACCGCAGCCCGCGTCGCTGGTGCTCTACATCACCCAGATGGACGAAGACCCCTTCGACCCGCGGGCCTTCATGACCGGCCATGCGGCCAACGACCTGCCGACCTGGGAGTGGGCCGACTACTCCCGCAGCGTCCCGGGCCAGGAGGCGGAGCCCAACCCGGTCCGCGCCTTCGAGATGAGCTACATGATCCGCACGCCGGGGGCAGACTATCCCCACGACTACCGGGTCGGCGCCGACGGCGTCGTGCTCGACACGCTGCGCATGTACCGCGGGCGCTGGCACCTGCGGCCGTGAGCGGGCGCGCACCCCCGCACCTTCTCCTTCCTGGGTGGGCCTGCGCGCTCGCGCTGCTCTCCCACGCGCCGGAAGGCTCGGCGTGGCCGCGGCACACGCTCATCGCCCCGCAGAGCGACCAGTGCTTCACCGAAGGCCGCGTGCTCCCCGCGGGCGTCTTCTACCGCACCATCGGCTGGGGCGAGGCGCAGTTTCCCGATTGCCCGACGCCCACCGTGGCGCTCCTGGCGCGGGCGCACGTCGACGCGCGGGAGGCCACGGCGGCGATCCGTTCGCTGCGGGGTCGCGGGCTCGCGCCGGGGTACCCGTGGGCCGTCGCCGCGCCCGACGTCGGCGGCGCGGGGCGCGGCA
>JBILLV010000415.1:0-7302 GCA_044375895.1 Polyangiales bacterium
CGCCAACGTCACCCGCTGGGTCAGCCCCGAGAACGTCCGCGACGACGTGACCCTCGGCGACGGTCAGCTCGACATGGGGCTCAACGTCCTCCTCGGGTACGCCTTCTCCACCCGCACCTTCCTCCGCATCGACGCGGGCTACAACCTCCGCCTCGGCAGCGCCGGCGACCAGGTGGTCGGCGCCCTCCGCGCGGGTCAGGGCATCGGCGAGCGGGTGCTCCTCTACGGGTGGGCCCAGCTCGCCTACACGGTCACGGAAGGCCGACCGCTCGGCGTCAGCGTCGCCGCCATCGACCCCAACCTCCCCGCGACGGAGTACAGTGGCGGCGCCAACCTCCTCCTCCGCGAGCTCCGACTCGAACGCGATCAGCTCGACGTAGGCGGCGGCGTCATCGTCAGAATTACCCGCGAAGTCGAGCTCAACCTCGGCTACGGCCGCACCCTCTGGGGTCGCAACACCGCAGCCGTGGACTCGCTGTCCATCAGCCTCGGCGTCAGAACACAACTCCGAGGAGGTCGCTGACGCCTCCGGAGATTTCAGTTTCCCGCCACGGACGGGTTCTTGACGCCTCTCTGATGTTTCGTGTTTATGGCGCCAGGAAACGCAGGGAGATCAAAACGTGGCAGGGATGCTGGTCGGCAGGCGTGGAGCACGAATCGCACTGTTCGACGGTGTGTTGATCTTCCTGTCGTTGGTGCTGTCGGCCTACGTCGACCGGCCGGTCGCCGGGTGGCGCATCGTCCTAGAGCTCCTCGTCCACTGGACGGGCGCGACGACGATTGGCTTCGTCCTGCACTTTCTCACCTTCTATGTGTTCGAGCTCTACAACCTCTCGATCGACTTCACGAAGTCGATCCCCGCCTTCCGCGTGGTGACGGCGGTGGCGGTGGCGGGGGTGCTCATCGCGCTCGCGAGCTTCGTCTTCCCGCTGTGGGGCTTCAGCCGCCCCATCTTCGCAGTGCACGGGCTCACGCTCACCACCTTCATGCTCGTCAGCCGCTGGTGGCACTCGCGCCACAACGTCGACCGCCTCCCACCCGAGCGCGCGCTGCTTGTGACCGTGGGGATGACGCCCGACGACGTGGTGGAGGAGTTCTTCCGCAACCCCGAGAGCCGGTACCACATGGTGGGCTCGGTGCCGGTGAGCGCGGCGCCGCAGTCGCTCAAGACCACCCCCGTGCGCGGCTCGTCGATCCCGCCGCCCGTCGGCACCGTGCACGACTGCGAGGAGGCCATGGCGCGCGAAGGGGCGCACAGCCTCATCGTCGCTGGCATCGACCGCCTCCCCCGCGACGCGGCCACCGAGTTCCTCCGGCTCAAGGATCGCGGCGTCGAGGTGCACGACCTCTGCGACCTCTACCAGGACCTCGCGAGCCGCCTCCCCCTCGACCTCGTCGACCACCGGTACTTCCTCCGCGAGCCCTCGTTCACGCGCGACACGCAGCCCGTGCTGTCGAACCTCACGCGCGTCCTCGACCTCTGCGCCGCCCTCGCGCTCATGGTGCTCTCCGCCCCCCTATGGGTCGTCGCCTTCGTGGGCATCAAGCTCACGATGCCCGGGCCCGTCTTCTTCTCCCAGGAGCGCGTCGGCAAGGGCGAGGTCCCCTACACCGTCTACAAGTTTCGCTCGATGCGCCTCGACGCGGAGAAGAACGGCCCCCAATGGGCGGCGGGCAGCGGCGACCCGCGCGTCACCCCCTTCGGCCGCCTCCTCCGCCGCTCCCGCGTCGACGAGCTCCCCCAGCTCTGGAACGTGCTCATCGGCGACATGAGCCTCGTCGGCCCGCGCCCCGAGCGCCCCGTCTTCGTCGCCGAGCTCAAGAAGGAGATCCCCTACTACGGCCTCCGCTTCCAGGTGAAGCCGGGCGTGACGGGCTGGGCCCAGGTAAACTACCGCTACGGCGCCAGCGTCGAAGACACGCGGGTGAAGCTCTCCTACGACCTCTTCTACGTGCAGCACCGCTCCATCGCGCTGTACCTCGTCACCCTCATCAAGACGGTGACCACAGTGATGTTCAAGCCCGGGTCGTGACGGCGACGCCACGCGCGGCGCCCTGATTCACATTTGTCGCGCGACCCGCATTGACGCCGCCGCCGCGATCGGTTCTCGTCCCCCCCGATGACCCTGCGCCCGCGCTTCCTCGCCCTCTTCGCCCTCCTCGCCGCCTGCTCCGACCCACCCGTGAGCAACCCCGGCACCGACGCCGCCCCCGACGGCGACGCCACCGCCCCCACGGACTCCCCCGACGGAACCGTCCCCGACCAGCCCCCCTCCGACACCCCCGACGCTGCGGACGGCGGCGACGGCGGCGCCCCGATGGGTCCGCGCATCACCACCTGCCCCGGCGACGCGATGCCCTCGCTCCCCTCGGGCGTGTGCCGCGTCACCCCCGGCAGCGCCGCGATGCTCATCACGGGCGACATCCTCACGCCGGGCGAGGTGCTCCGCGGCGGTCAGGTGCTCGTCGACGCGATGGGCGTCATCCAGTGTGTGGGCTGTGACTGCACGATGGGCGCAACGGGCGCGACCGCCGTGGTGTGCCCCGACGGCGTCGTCTCCCCGGGCCTCATCAACGCCCACGACCACCTCACCTTCGGGCAGAACAACCCCTACACCGTCACCCCCGAGCGCTACGAGCACCGCCACGACTGGCGCCGCGGCTCCCGCGGCCACATGCGCCTCTCCTCCGCGGGGAGCGCCACCAACGACCAGGTCGCCTGGGCCGAGCTCCGCTTCGTGCTCGGCGGCGCCACCTCGGTCAACGGCTCCGGCGGGGTCAACGGCTTCCTCCGCAACCTCGACCGCGCCAACCAGGAGGGCCTCGAGCAGCCTCCGGTGCAGTACGAGACCTTCCCCCTCGGCGACTCCAACGGCGCGACCCTCACCATGGGCTGCGGCTACCCGGGCATCGACACCGCCGCCTCCATCATGCGCGTCGACGCCTACACCCCGCACGTCGCCGAGGGCATCAACGTCGAGGCGCGCAACGAGTTCCTCTGCATGCGCTCCGGGGTCAACGACCTCGTGCAGCCGCAGAGCGCCTTCATCCACGGCGTGGCCCTGCTCGCGACCGACATCTCCGAGATGGCCCGCGACGGCACCGCCCTCATCTGGTCGCCCCGCTCCAACGTCACCCTGTACGGCGACACCGCGCGCGTCACCGAGTACGCCCGCCTCGGCGTCCCCATCGCCCTCGGCGCCGACTGGATCGTCTCGGGCTCGATGAACATGCTCCGCGAGCTCCGCTGCGCCGACGGGCTCAACCGCAACTTCTACGACCGCTTCTTCTCCGACGAGGCCCTCTGGCTCATGGCGACGCGCGACGCCGCCGCGGCCCTCGCCGTCGACGACGTCCTCGGCACCATCGCCCGCGGCCGCCGCGCCGACCTCGCGATCTTCAACGGCGCCATGCGCCGCGACCACCGCGCCGTCATCGACGCCGAGGCCCGCGACGTGGCCCTCGTCGTCCGCGGCGGCACCGCCCTCTACGGCGACGCCAACATCGTCTCGATGCTCCCCGGCGGCGCGATGTGCGACGCCCTCGACGTGTGCGGCAGCATGAAGTCGGTGTGCGTCTCCCGCGAGCTCGGCGGGCGCAACCTCGCCGCCCTCACCGCCGCCAACAACGGCCGCTACCCCCTCTTCTTCTGCGGCGAGCCGATGGGCGAGCCCACCTGCCTCCCCGCGCGCAACGCCATGGGCGCGCTGCCCAACCCCGTCGTCCAGGGCTCGTCGCGCTACGCGGGCATGTCGTCCGCGATGGACATGGACGGCGACGGCGTCCTCAACGCCACCGACAACTGCCCGCGGGTGTTCAACCCCATCCGCCCGGTGGACGGGATGCGCCAGGCGGACTTCGACATGGACATGCTGGGCGACTCCTGCGACCCGTGTCCGCTCAACGCCAACACCACCACCTGCACGCGCCCCGACCCCACCGACCGTGACGGGGACATGATCCCCAACGACCGCGACAACTGCCCCGACGCGCCCAACCCCGACCAGCGCGACGACGACATGGACCTGGCAGGCAACGTCTGCGACCCCTGCCCCATGGCCGCCAACCCCGGCGGCGCCGCGTGCCCCACCACCATCTACGCCATCAAGCGGGCGATGGTGATGGCCGGCGCGCGCGTCACGGTCACCAACGTGGTCGTCACCGCCGTGGCCCGCAACGGCTTCTACGTGCAGGCCGACATGATGACGCCGATGTACGCAGGGCCGGACTTCTCGGGGCTGTTCGTGTTCACCAACACCGCCCCGGCGATGGGCGTCGTCCCCGGCGCCCGCGTCTCCCTCGCCAACGGAACCGTCGCCGACTTCTTCGGCCAGAAGCAGCTCACCAGCCCGACGGTCACCGTCACCACGCCGATGGGCGCCGTCCCCGCGCCGGAGGTGGTCGCCGCGGGCGTGGCCACCACCGGCGGGATGCGCGCGGCAGCCCTCGAAGGCGTGCTCATCCGCGTCGAGAACGTGGCCGTCAGCAACCCGATGCCGCCCCCCGCCGGTGGTGAGGCGGCGCCGACCAACGAGTTCGAGCTCGTCGGCGGACTCCGCGTCGACGACGGCCTCTTCCTCATCACCCCGGCCCCCGCGGAAGGCGAGCGCTTCGCCTCGATCACGGGCGTGCTGGTCTTCTCCCGCGAGAACTCCAAGCTCCTCCCGCGCTCGGCGGCCGACATCGTCGCGGGCACGGCGCAGCTCCTCCCCTTCCCCACCGACGTGACCTTCGCGCGCGTCGGCATGACGGCGGCCCCCACCCTCCCCGAGCCCCTCACCGTCCGCCTCACGCGCGCCCTCGGCATGGACGCGACGGTGACCTTCATGGCGAGCGCCCCGGGCATCACGGTCGACCCCGTGGTGATCCCCGCGGGCCGGGCGAGCGCGGTGGTCCCCGTGCGCGGCGTCACGGCGGCGATGGACCCGTACACGATCACGGCGACCCTCGGCATGTCGTCGCAGATGGCGCGCGTGCGGGTCATCGGCGCCACCGAGGCCCCGCGCCTGACGGGCCTCACGCCCGCGACGGCGACGGTGGCCGCGGGCGCCCGCGGGAGCTTCACCGTGACCCTCGACCTCCCCGCCCCGATGGGCGGCACGACGGTCACGCTCGCCGCGACGCCGGGTGTGATGGCGCCGACGATGGTGGTGATCCCCGCCGACGCGACGAGCGCGCGCTTCGACGTGACGGCGGGGGCGATGATGGCGACCTCGACGCTCACCGCCACGCTCGGCACGGACATGCGCACCGCGATGGTCAACGTCACCACCGCCCCGCCCGGCTCGCTCGTCATCAACGAGGTGGACTACGACCAGGTGGGCACCGACGCGGGTGAGTTCATCGAGATCTACAACGGCAGCGACGCCCCCGTGAACCTCGCCAACTACGCCGTGGTCCTCGTGAACGGCAGCACCAACGCGCAGTACCTCCGCGTGGCCCTCACCGGGATGCTCGCCCCGCGCGCCTACGCCGTCGTGGCCAACACGGGCGTGATGCTCCCGATGGGCGTCGCCCGCTTCCCCCTCGCCGACAACATCATGCAGAACGGCGCCCCCGACGGCGTCGCCCTCATCAACACCATGACCATGTCCCTCGTCGACGCCCTCTCCTACGAGGGAGCGATCACGGCGGCCACGATCCCCGGCGTGATGGGGATGCCCTCGCTGGTGGAGGGGACGGCCCTCGCGGTGACGGTGGCGGACTCCAACACCGCCAACGCGTCGCTCTCCCGCCTGCCCAACGGCGTCGACTCCAACAACGCCGCCGACGACTGGGACCTCACCATGACGCCCACCCCGGGCGCCGCCAACGTCCCGTAGTCCCGCCTTCTCCGCGCCCGGGGAGAGCGATACGCTCGCCCGGCCATGCGCTTCACCCTCGCCTCGCTCGCCCTGGTGCTCGCCTCCGTCGGCTGCCTCGGCCTCCCCGTCGTCGGCGGCGCCCCCGACGCCGCCCCGGACGGCATCGACGACCTCGCCGACGCCCCCGCCGACCTCACCCCCGCCGACACCGCCACGGACGCCGCCCCCGACGCGGTGGTGCTCCCCGACGTCCCCGACGCGGCCCGCTGCGCCGGCGACCTGGACTGCCGCGGCAACCCCTCGGGCGAGGTCTGCGACACCGGCGCTGGGCGCTGCGTGCAGTGCCTCGCGGCGCGCGACACCTGCCCCGTCGGGCGCTACTGCGACGGCGCCACCAACGCGTGCCTCCTGGGCTGCCGCGACGACAACACCTGCGTCTCGGCCGTGGCCGACGCGGGCGTCGACGCGGGGGGCCCCATCCCCCTGGCGCTCCGCTGCGACCGCTCGTCGCGCCGCTGCGTGGAGTGCGCCGAGGACGCCCACTGCGGGCCGGGGATGCTCTGCGTGGGCAACACCTGCGTGACGGGCTGCTCGCCGATGCGGCCCTGCCCCGAGACGCAGACCTGCTGCTCGGGGGCGTGCATCGACACCGTGAGCAACGCCGTCCACTGCGGCCGCTGCGGCAACCGCTGCACCGCCCCCAACGCCTCCGCCGCGTGCATGAACAGCACCTGCACCATCGGGACGTGCTCCCCGGGCTTCGCCGACTGCGACCGCTCGGCCGACAACGGCTGCGAGGTGAACACCGTCAACGACACCGCCCACTGCGGCGCCTGCGGGGGGTCATGCCCCCCGCGCCCCAACGCCCTCGTGGCCTGCGCGTCAGGGCGCTGCGAGTTCGCGTGCAACCCGGGCTTCGCCGACTGCGACATGAACCCCGACAACGGCTGCGAGGTGAACCTCAACGCCGACCCCGCCCACTGCGGCCGTTGCCGCGGCGCCTGCAACCTCCCCAACGCCTCGGCGGCGTGCACCATGGGGATGTGCGGCGTGATGACCTGCAACGCGGGCTTCGGCGACTGCGACAGCAACGCCACCAACGGCTGCGAGGTCGACCTCGCCACCGCCGTCTCCCACTGCGGCGGCTGCGGCATGCAGTGCCCCGCGCGCGCCAACGCCTTCCCCGGCTGCCTCGGCGGACGCTGCGTGGCCTCCTGCGTGGTGGGCTTCCAGGACTGCGACGGCATGGACGCGACCGGCTGCGAGGTCGACGTCCGCACCAGCCTGACGAGCTGCGGAGCCTGCGGCCGCGCGTGCTCCCCCGCCCGCGCCACCGGCGCCTGCACCGCGGGCCGCTGCGCCATCACCGCCTGCGAAGAGGCGTGGGCCGACTGCGACCTAAACCCCGACAACGGCTGCGAGGTGAACACCCGCAGCGACGTCGCCCACTGCAACGGCTGCGGGATGCGCTGCACCGTCCCGAGCGGCGTGCCCGCGT
>JBILLV010000102.1:0-27652 GCA_044375895.1 Polyangiales bacterium
CCCGCGATCCAGGCGAAGCGTCGCGGCTTCGGGAGCGCGCGCACCGCGGGCCAGGCGCGGCGCGCGACAAAACCGATCACCACGACGAGGGCGAGCAACGGCAGCACCATGGTCGCGCTGCGCAGGTAGAGCACGGCCGGCACGAGGCGTCGATCTTCGGCGAGCGAGACCTCCCAGCGGTTGAGCGCGAGGGCGGGCAGCGCGCAGACGATCGCGGCCACCACGCCAATGACGAAGGGGCGCTGGAGCAGCGAGGTCGAGGCGAGGTCGGTGGCGGGCGTGGGGGTCGTCATCGACGGGTACTATCGCGCGGCCATCACGTGGGCGCACACGCCAAGTGGATGCGCGCAGCCATCGGCATCTCCGCTCATTCCGTGGGCTTCGGGGAGATGCCGTCGTGGGCCCCTCTCCCCCGACCCCCGCTTCGTCGAAAACTGGCGGAGCTCCCGCGGGCCGGGGTAGCGCCAGGGCACCGCCGATGCGAACCACCCACTGCCTCGCCGCGCTCGCCGCCCTCGTGTGCCTCCACACGACCGAATCGTCCGCGCAGATCCGCCGGACACTCGCTCGGCCGATGCGGGCGGCCACGCCGCGCATCGCGGTGCCGCGCGTGATGGCGCCGCGGGTGGTCCCCTGGCGCACGTCGCCCAACGTCGCCGCCGCCCCGACGCCCCGCCGCGTGGGGCTGCTCCGCGCCTCTTCCATGCCGCGCACCACCGCGCCCACGTCGCCGGTCGTCACCGTGCTTCAACGCATGGAGACCACGCTCGCATACACCCGCTTCTCCGCCGACAACCGCATCGATCCCCTCATGGGGCACTACGAGATCGACGCCGCCGGGCTCGTCACCTGGGTCCTCCGCCGCGCCACGCCGGCGGCCCACCGCGCGATCTTCGCCCAGGTGCGCGCGCGCTCCCCCACGGCCCGCGACTACCACGACATCCTCGCGTCGGCCTCCGAGCAGCACACCGGCGAAGCCTGGACGCGCATCGCCACGGTCGGCGCGCTCCGCCCCGGCGACGTCATCGCGTGGCGCCGCGCCCCGGGGCTCCGCGCGGGCGGCGCGCACGTCGCGTTCGTCACCGCAGCCCCGGTCCGTCAGGCGGCGCGCGGCGGCTGGCTCGTTCGCGTCACCGACTCGACCGCCGTGCCGCACGACAACGACACCCGCGGCCCGCAGTCGCGCCACCACTCGGGCCTCGGCACGGGCACGCTGCTCATCACCGCCGACCCGAGCACCGACGCGCCGACGGGCTACGGCTGGGCCGGCGCCCGCACGTCCGTGCCCACCGCCACCAGCGTCACGTTCGGCCGTCCGCTGCGCTGACGCGAACGCCGCGCCGCGATCACCCCCACCCCCAGCAGCCAGACCCAGCCGACGCCGCCCGATCGCCCCGCGGCGACATCGCAGCCCGGCGCAGCGGAGCCGCCTTCGGAGCGATAGCGCTCCCAGAAGTCGGTGTTGCGCTGGGCCGTCGCGCAGCGCGTCGCGCGCACCGCCGGGCTCCGGTTGCCCGCGAGGTCTTCCGCGACGACGGCGAAGCGGTACGGCCGGCCGTCCGGGAGCCCGCTGAGCGTCACGGACAAGGTCGCCCCGCCGATCGCCGACGCGCCGCGCGCGCATCGCCCGGCGAAGTCTTCGAGCGTGCGATCGTCGTCGACATCGAGGCCCGCGAAGCCGCCCGAAGGGCACTCCCCGGCGCCCGCATCGACGCCGTCTGCGGGGTCACAGAGAAGCCAGTAGCGCCGCAACGGCTCGGAGGTCGCCACGACCCCCGCCTCCTCGACGTCGCCCGCCTCGGCCGCATCGACGACCGCGCTCGCGTCCGAGGCGTCGAGCGCATCCTCCGCGTCGCTCACGTCGGCGTCCACCGTGACATCAGCGTCGACCGAGCCTGCATCGGCCGCGGCGACCGGGGAGGTCCAGGCGACCTCCAACACGGACTCTCCCGACGCGTTTACGGAGACGCTCGTCGGCGGCGCCGGGGCGACGGTGTCCCAACCGACGCGCCCGTCGGGAAAGGCCGCCGCGACGGGGCCGAAGCGCACGAGCACCGCGGTGCTCCCGACGCCGCGCACCGCGCAGGAGCCCGTCTCCGGGTCGACAAACAACCCGCCCGGGATCGTGAAGGTCCAGCACACGCCCGCATCACACGAGCCTTCGCGCGTCGGCGTCACGGCCACCGCCCGGACGCAGCGGGTGTCGGCCGGGTCGAACGCGCACGTGGCGCCGCGGGCGAGCCACACCTCGGGCGCCTCGGCGCGCGCGCCGTCACCGCTGGCCGCGCGGAAGGTCCAGCGATCGGCCGGACAGGCCCGCGCGGAGATGAGCCCGGCGGAGGTCACGCCAGCACCCGAGCGGGAGACCAGGGTCACGCGCTGCGCGTGGGCGAGGAGGGGGCTCAGGAGCGCCGCGAGGGCGACAGAGACAAACGTTCGGGTCGGACCCATGCGGAGGCGGGGAGAAGACATCGTCACGGAGGAGAACGTCAATCCCCTCGCGCGCCTATTCCCGCCCGCCGTCGAAACTAGGGGCTGGGAAATGGTGGCGCCATGGCCTTAGAGTGCGCGCGCCGACGGCATCACGCGCGACGGGCGGGAATGCAGACGCCCCGCCGCGTGGTTGGCGTCGAGGAGTGATGCCCCGCTCATGAGCGACCCTGCCTCCCCGGCGCCCCTGGCGCCCTACGACCGCCGCGACCTCGCGCTCCGCGTCTTCGCCCTCCTGGGCCTCGCGTTCTCCGCGATGTTGCTCATCGACTACGTCCACACGCCGGTGTTCTGCAGCGCCGCCAGCTCGGGCTGTGACGCCGTGCGCCGCTCGCCGTGGGCCCGTCCCTTCGGCGTCCCGCTGCCCATCTTCGGCGCGGGCTTCTTCTCGGTGGTGCTCGGCCTGGCCGCGGCTGGCACCCGGCCGGCGCGCCGTGCCCTCGGGGTCGCGGGCGCCGTGAGCGCGCTCTCGGGCCTCACCTTCCTCGTGCTGCAGGCCTTCGTCATCCACCGCTTCTGCAAGCTCTGCGTGGTGGTCGACACGAGCGCCGTCCTCGCGGGCGTCATGGCGATGCTGCTCGCGCGCGACGAGTCGGCGCCCGAGGCCCCCCGGCTGCGCTGGCCCACCGTGGGCGTTGGGGCGACGGCGCTCCTCCTGCCCATCGTCTTCGGGCTCATGCAGAGGCCCCCGGAGGCGCCGCCCAACCAGCCCGTGATCGAGCCGATGCCCGAGCTCGTGGCCCGCGCGCAGACGCCGGGCAAGGCCACCATCGTGGAGTTTGTCGACTACGAGTGCCCCTTCTGCCGCCGTCAGCAGGCCGCCCTCGCGCCCGTCCTCGCCTCCTACGGCGACCGCGTCCGGCTCATCCGGAAGAACGTCCCGCTCTCCTTCCACGAGCACGCCCGCGACGCCGCCCGGGCCGCTTGCTGCGCGGAGGAGCAGGGCCGCGGCGAGCGCATGGCCGACGCCCTCTTCCGCAGCGAAGACCTCACCGTGGCTGGCTGCGAGCGCATCGCCCAGGAGCTCCACCTCGACCTCGCGGCCTACCGCTCGTGCCTCGCCTCGCGGCGCCCCGACGTGGTGCTCGAGCGCGACCACGACGACGCCCGCGGCGCCCGCGTGAGCGGCCTCCCCACGCTCTGGATCGGCCGCGAGAAGTTCGAGGGCTTCACCAGCCCCGAGGTGCTCCGCGCCAGCATCGACCGCGCGATCACCGCGTCCAGCACCCCTCCCCCGGCCTCGCGCAGCGGCACCTGATCGACGCGCCGTGCGCCGCGCCGTCGCCGCCGCCCTGCTCACCGCGCTCAGCGCCTGCCGCCCCCGCGCGCGTCGCACCAGCGACTCGGGAACGGTCTCCATCACCCCGGGAGCCTCCGCCGACGAGGCCACTGGCGCCGGGCTGGAGAGCGCCCTCCCAGTGCGCGCCGCGGAGGGGTCGCAGCCCCGCTGGCGGTACCTTGCGCGCGGCCCCGTTCCCCGCGGCCGGGAGAGGTGGCGCGTCGACCTCACACCACGGCAAGGCACCGGCGAGCCCGCCACCGACGGACGCACCGTGTACCTCACCGCCGCGCGCGTCGAGCCCGAGGGGACCATCGACGGCGAGGTGTTCGCGATCGACCTCCACGAAGGCACGATCCGTTGGCACACGCCCGTCGCGGGCCTGCACGGCGAGCCCGTCGAGCTGGTCGACGGCACGGTGCTCGTCGACACGATTCCCCACTGCGCGACGCTCGGCGCCGCCACGCCGGGTGTGTTGATGCGCCCCTGCGCCGAGGGAGCCCCCGGCGGTGTGGTGGGCCTCGACGCCGTCACGGGCCGGGTTCGCTTCCGCACGGCCCCGTCGTCCGACACGCTCCGCGCGCGCTGGACGGCGGCTCCCGTGGGCGCGCGGGTGTACATCCACGACGGCCCCCTCGCGCTGCGACCGCTCACGCTCCCAACCGGCGCGCTCGGCGCCCGCCTCAACACCCGCGGCGCCGTGCTCCACGCCACCGCTGTCGGCGCCGACCTGCTCTACACCGCCCTCTCGCCGCTGGGCACCACACGGCTGGTTCGCGCGGCCGTCGGCGCCACCCGCCCGGTGTGGGAGCGCCCCCTCCCCTTGCGAACGCACTGCCCCCCGAGCGTGGTGGGCGCGCTGGTGATCCTCCCGGCCTTTCAGTCCGCCGCCGTGACGGGCGCCGCCCGAGCGCTGCACGCCACCGACGCGAGCGACGCGTGGACGGCCACCACCGTCCCACTGCGGGTGGGCTCCTGCGGGCTCGTCGAAGGGCCGTGCTTGCACCAGGTGATCGACGGGGCGATCGAGCGCGTCGGCGTGGGCGACGGACGCAGCCGCGGACGCACCGCGCTGACCTTCGAACCCACCCACGACGTGGCCTCCCTGGTCGACGGCGTGCTGTACCTCAGCGCGCGCGGTCGCCTCGTGGGCGTGCGCGTGTCCGACGGCGCGACGGCGGTGTCGGTCGACACGGGCGCCGAAATCGCGGAAGGCGCGGTGCTCTGGGGGGGCCGCGGCGCCGTCGTCACCCGCGACCCGGGCCTCGTCGTCGGCTTCGACTGAACGCCTTCCCTCGCGTCCCCGCCCTGTGCACAATGCCGCCCGATGATCGACGGAAAGCTGGCGCGCGGCGCCTACGCGCTCGGTGATGGCAACGCGCGATTTGTGCTCTGGGCCCCGTCCTGCGGCGACATCGCGATCGAGGGCGTGAAGGTCCTCGGCGAGAACGTCAACCGCGGCCGGAGCGTCGTGCTCCGCCTCGCGGACGACGGCGAGCACTGGGTCGGCGAGGCCCGGCTCGACGCCCCCGTGGCCTGGTACGAGTACCTCATCGACGCGCGCGTCCGCTCGACGGGGAAGACGTACCGCACGCGGGTGTCAGACCCCTACGCCCGCGAGGTCTTCCGGGACTTCCGCTCCGTGCTGCGCGCCGAACCCGCGCCCCGCCGCACGGCCCCCTTCCTCCGCCCCGCCCTGCGCGACCTGCTCGTGTACGAGCTCCACGTGTACAACTTCACCGCGGAGGATCCCTCCGTGAGCGGGCGCGTCCGCGGCACCTACGCGGGCGTCCGCGCCAAGCTCCCGCACCTGCTCGACCTCGGCGTCAACGCCATCGAGCTCATGCCCGTCTTCGACTACTCCGACCCGTGGCACGTCGGCGTCCGCTGGAACTACATCACCGCCTGCCACCTCTGCGCCCCGCACCGCGCCTACGCCGCGCAGGAAGACTCAGCGCGGGCGGAGTTCATCGAGCTCGTCGACGCCTGCCACGACGCCGGGGTCGCGGTGATCATCGACGCGGTGTTCAACCAGGTGTCGCGGCGCTTCTCCTACGCCCGCATCTACGCGCCCGACCACGACCCCCGCGAGGCCCCCGACGTCGCCAACAACCCGCTCCTCGGCAACTTCGGCGGCACTGACCCCAACCCCGGCTCCGAGCCCTACCGCAACAAGGACTGGGGCGGCTGCGACCTCGACTACGAGAAGCCCGCCGCGCTCGGCTTCGTGCGCGACGTGATGGACGTGTGGTTCAACGAGCTGGGGGTCGACGGGATGCGCTTCGACCACACCCTCGGCTTCTACCGCTGGAAGGACCAGTCCGTCGGCGCCGGGGCCGTGGCCGCGGTCGCCCGCGAGATCGGTGGCGAGAGCTCGTACCGCGTCGCCGAACACTTCAGCAGCGACACGAACGAGCTCGAGATGCTCAAGGACTCGGCCTTCAACTCGCAGTGGTCGAAGGGCTTCTACTACGCCGCCGACGACGCACTTCACCACCGCGGCCTCGCCCACCTCGAGTGGCGGATGAACCCCCGCGCCCAGGGCTTCCCTGACGACAAGCCGCCGACCGTCTTCCTCGACAACCACGACGACGAGCGGCTCACCAACCGCGGCGCGCGCCCCTGGTGGCGCATCCAGCCGCCCACGATCGCGCTCCTGACGCACCCCGGCGTCCCCATGCTCTACATGGGCGCCGAGTACGCCGAAGACGACCACACGCGCTTCGAGAACGGGCTCCCGCGCGAGTTCAACCCCCTCGACTGGGAGCGCGGCGAGGCCGCCGGCGCGCTCCTCCGCCTGCACGCCGCGATGGGCTTCCTCCGCAAGCGCGTCGACGCCCTGCGCAGCCCCGGCTTCATCCCCATCTGGCGTCACGAGGCCGAGCGCGTGCTCGTGTACGGCCGCGGCGAGGGCGACCCCGCGGTGATCGTCGCGCTCAACTTCGACGAGGCCCCGCAGACCGTCCGCGTCCCCGCGCCCGGGCCCGACGGCGTGTGGCACGAGTTCCTCTTCAACCTGCGCTTCGACAGCGAGGGCGGCGAGATGATCTTCCGCGAGGCCGACGGCGCCCGCTACGACCGCGTCCTCATCCCCGGCTCCTACGCCCACATCTACTGCCGCGAGAAGGTGTGGACCGACGACGAGTGGACGCAGCTCCTCGCGCGCGACCGCACCTGAAGCCCGCTCACCGTTTGGTTTTGTCGGCGAGATGTAGTATTCGCCGCCGCATGGCACATGTGACCGTCCTCGGCGCCGGCCTCGTCGCAGGCCCTGTCGTCCGACACATCCTCGAGACCTCCCAGCACACCGTCTCGGTCGCCGCGCGCTCCGCCGAGCGCGCGCGCGCTCTCCTCAACGGGCACCCCCGCGGCGACGTGGTCCCCTTCGAAATCGACGACGCCGCCGCGCTCGATCGCCTCGTCGCCAAGAGCGACGTCGTCGTGAGCATGCTGCCGTACACGCACCACCTCGCGGTCGCGCAGCGCTGCCTCGCGCACCAGCGCCACCTCGTCACCACCTCGTACGTGCAGCCCGCCATGCGCGCCCTCGACGCCGAGGCGAAGGCCCGCGGCGTCATCCTCCTCAACGAGCTCGGCCTCGACCCGGGCATCGACCACATGTCCGCGATGCGCGTCATCCACGGCGTGCGGCGCGCGGGCGGGCGGATCACGTCCTTCCGCTCGTACTGCGGCGGGCTCCCGGCGCCGGAGGCCAACACCAACCCCTTCGGGTACAAGTTCTCCTGGTCGCCCCGCGGCGTCGTGCTCGCCGCGCGCAACGCCGCGAAGTACCTCCGCGACGGCCAGGAGGTCGTGATCCCCGGCCCCGAGCTCTTCGCCAACCCCGAGATCGTCGACGTCGAAGGCGCCGGGCGCTTCGAAGGCTACCCCAACCGCGACTCCACCTCGTACATCAAGGTGTACGACCTGGAGGGCGTGCAGACGATGTTCCGCGGCACGCTGCGCAACCTCGGGCACTGCTACACGTGGCGCGCGATGGGCGCGATGGGCCTGTACGACGACGCCCCGCAAACCTTCGACGGCGGCACCTGCCGCGACGTGCTGGCGCGCCTCGCGGGCGTCGCGGCCTCCGACGACGTCGAGGGCGCGCTCGCGGCGAAGGCCGGCGTCCCCCGCGACTCCGACCCGATCAAGAAGCTCACGTGGCTCGGGATGTTCTCCGACGTGAAGCTCGCCGACCGCACCATCTCGCCGCTCGACGCGCTCGTCGCGCAGATGGTCGAGAAGCTCCAGTACGCGCCCGGCGAGCGCGACATGATCGTCCTCCAGCACGAGTTTGTCGCCGAGTACGCCGACCGCCGCGAGTACATGCGCTCGGCCCTCGTCGACTACGGCATGCCCAACGGCGAGACGGCCATGTCCCGCACCGTGGGCCTCCCCGCCGCGATCGGCGTGCTGCGCGTGCTCGACGGCACCATCACCGCGCGCGGGGTCGTCGTGCCCGTCGACCCCGCGGTGTACAACCCCATCCTCGACGAGCTCGCCACGCTCGGTGTCCGCTTCCACGAAGAGACGCGCGCCCTCTAAACCCGCCGTCCCCTCAACGCCCGCCGCGCTCCCGCCGTACAGAGGGAGCGATGACCGCACAGACCACCGGACACCGCGTCGGCAGCAGGTACCTGCTCCGCCGACCCCTCGGGCACGGGGGCATCTGCACCGTCTACGAGGCCGTCCACCTCTACACCGCGCGTCGCGTCGCGGTGAAGGTGCTCAACGAGGAGTATCGCGCCCACGACGAAGCTCGCCTCCGCTTGCTCGATGAGGCCCGCGCCCTCGGCATGGTGCGCCACCCCAACGTCGTCGAAGTGCACGACGCCGGCACGTGGGAGAACGCGCCGTACCTCGTGATGGGCCTCGTCGAAGGCCGCGCCATCGAGGGCCTGCTCACCTCGCGCGGGCGCCTCTCGGTGGCCGACTCGGTCACCGTCGCGCGTCAGGTCGCGCTCGGCCTCGGCGCCGCCCACGCCGTCGGCATCATCCACCGCGACGTGAAGCCCGGCAACGTCCTCGTCGTGCGACCACCCGGCGGACGCGAGCAGTGCACGCTCATCGATTTCGGCGTCGCCCGCCTCCCCCGCGGCACCGACCGCACCTCGCAGCGCCTCGGCACCAGCGACGGCGTCGTCGGCACCCCCGAGTACATCGCGCCCGAGATGTTCGCCGGCAAGATCGTCGACGCCCGCGCCGACGTGTACTCCCTCGGCGTGATGATGTGGGAGATGCTCACCGAAGCCGTCCCCGTGCCCGGCTCCCTCCAGGAGGTGATGAGCTGGCACGCCTCGGGGCAGCGCCTCTCGTTGCGCAGCGCCCGCCCCGACGTCCCGGCCGTCCTCGCCGAGATCGTCGAGCGTTGCCTCGCCCGCGACCCGCGCGAGCGATACCCCGACATGACGGCCCTCGTCCGTGCGATCGACGCCAGCGGCCTCGCCCGCTCGGCCACGCACCTGCTGGACTACGTCGCGCGCGACCTTGGCGCCGACGACCCGCGCGACGCGGCGCCCGCCACCCAACAGACCGGCTTCAGCGGCGAGCGCCGCGCCGTCCCGCGCGCCCCCTTCAACGCCCCCGTGCGCGTGGTGCTCGACGACGAGTCGGTCGACCTCCGCGCCGAAGACATCTCGGAAGAGGGCATCATGTGCATCGGTCCGCGCGGCTTTGTCGTCGGCGAGGCCGTGCAGATTCGCTTCGCCCTCCCCACCACGGGCGACGTCATCGCCGCCGCCGCCACGGTGCGCTGGATCCGCGACCGGGCCGGCTCGCCCCGCGCCCCGTGCGCGATCGCGTTCCAATTCACCCACGCCCCGCAGCAGCTCAAAGCGGCCATCGCTGGGTACATCGCGATCATGGCTCGTCAGTAGCGACCCGTCTCCGTGTCCATCGCGCGGATTTTGTCTCCTCGGAGCACAAAACGACGTGCACTTCCTTGGACGTAGGCGCACCTACATCACATCATCCACACACCGATGTCGCAGCGAGTGTGGATCAAGGTTCTCTCCCTCGGCGCTCTCCTCTTCGCAGGAACGGCGCACGGACAGGGCTTCGTCCAGGAGCGTGGCCCCCGCCACCCCTCGGCGCCGGAGGCCAACACCTGTGAAACCTGGCTGGGAGACATCCAGGGCAACGACCCCAGCGCGCGCATCGTGTTGGAGCTCTGCGCACGCGGCGGGCGGGTGAGCGGCACCTTCTTCTGGTCGAGCAGCGTGAGCGGCTGGGATCGTCGGGCGGTGGAGGGCGAGTGGCGCGACGGCGGTCACACCCTCGCGGCCCGCGACACCGCGATGCTCGAGGCCCACCCCCTTCACGGCTGGACGCTTTGCACCTCGGACTCCTACGCCCTCCGCCGCGTCTCCGCCGACCGCCTCGAAGGCAGCTACACCTCGGAGCAGTGCCGCGACCACGGCCGCCTCTCGCTCACCCGTCGCGCCCTCCCCGCGAGCACCGCGCACCGCCCCGTCGCCCCGCCGCCCTCCCTCGCGTCCTTCGCGCCCGCCGCCCACCACAAGGCCGCGCGCTGCTCGGCCTCGCCGGGGTTGTCCGGGAGCGGCGGCGCGATGTGGCTGGTGGTGGGTGCGGTGTGCGCCGCGCTCGGGCGGCGCCGGGGGCGTCAGTCCGGCGAGGCGTAGCTGGCGAGCGCGTAGATCACCGCGAGGGCGATCGCGAGCCACACCGCGCCCTGCGCGATGAGCTTCGGCCCCGACCATTCGGCGTCGTAGCGCCGCATGAGCTTGAATTCTTCGGACAGTTCTTCCGCCTGGTGCGTGCTCATCGTGGGGGGTGTCTCCGGGGCGTTCTATAGGGGACGCAACGGCCCGTGGGCAAAGAGAAAGCGACGATCAGGCGTCGCGCAGCGTCACCACCACGAGCGGCCTCGGCTGCGCCCGCGCGAACACCTTGCGGACCGCCCGGCGGACCATCTCGCGCACGGCCTCGAGCGAGCCCGGCGAGCCCATGTCGCGCACGGCCTCCTCCACCACCACGCGCGCCTCTTCGTCCGTCACCGCCGCACCTGCGTCGGTCACCACGCCCCGCGAGGCCACGGTCGCATGGCCCGACAGCACCCCGAGGCGCGTCACGGGAACCGTCACGAACACCGCCCCCACCTCGCCCATCAGCGCGCGCTCGCGGAGGATGTCCTCGGGGATCTCCCGCCCATCGGCCACCGGCACCCTCCCCACGCGCACGCTCGCCCCTTGCGAGAGCCCGTGACGGTCGAGGATCGCCGTCTGCCCGTTCTCGATCACGAGCACGTCATCGACGCCCTCGTCCTTCGCGAGCATGCCGTGGCGCCTGAGGTGGTGGTAGGTGCCGTGCACGGGGATGAAGCTCGACGGGCGCGTCCACTGGATCATCCGGGACTGCTCGTCACGGCACGCGTGACCCGACACGTGGAGCTCGGGTTCGGTCTGCGCGGCGTGGACGTCGATCCCGCGGCGCTCGAGGTCGCACAGCAGCGACCACACCCGGCGCTCGTTGCCCGGGATGGTGCGCGACGAGAAGATCACCGCGTCGCCCGACTCCAGCCGCAGCTTCGGGTGCTCACCCGCCGCGAGCTTCGCCAGCGCCGCCTGCGGCTCTCCCTGCGTCCCCGACGCGATGAGGAGCACCTGGTGACGCGGCACCTCGCGCACCCGATCGGGCGACACCAGCAGGTCGCCCTTGAAGTTGAGGCGGCCGAGCTCGGTGGCCGCGCGCACGTGCGTCTGCGCGCTTCGCCCCAGCAGGCAGAGCTTGCGCCCCGTGCGGATCGCCACCTCCGCGAGGCTCTTCAGCCGGTAGCCGTTGCTCGGGAAGATGCCCACCACCACGCGCCCGCGGCACCGCGAGATGCGCTGGTAGAGGGCCTCGCCCACGGCGCGCTCGCCCACCGCCCGCTGCGGCGTGTCGATGTTGGTGCTGTCAGAGAGAAGGAGCGACACGCCCCGATCGCCGAGCTCTTCGAAGCGACGGGCGTCGGAGGGCTCGTCGTCGAGGGGGTCGTCCTCCAGCTTGAAGTCGCCCGTGTGAATCACCAGACCGCCCGGCGTGTCGATGGCCAGCGCGGTGGAGTCGGGGATGGAGTGCGTGACGCGGAGGGGCTCGACCTCGTAGCGACCGACCGAGAAGCGCTCCCGCGGGTGCGTCGGCGTGAGGTCGATGTCGGGCACCTCGGGAAACTCCCGCAGGCGCTCGCGCAGCAGGGCGAGCGCGTACGGAGGCGCGAACACCGGGATGGGCATCCGCCGCAGGAGGTACGGGAGCGCCCCCACGTGATCCTCGTGGCCGTGGGTGATCACCACGCCGAGGAGATCGGCCTCGCGATCTTCGAGGTAGTCGAAGAGGGGATGGATGACGTTGATGCCGTGGTCATCGTGGGGGAAGGTGACGCCGCAGTCGATGACCAGCACCCCCTCGGACGACTCCAGGGCAAGGCAGTTCATCCCGATTTCGCCAAGGCCGCCTAGGGGAACGATACGAACGAAAGACACGTTGGGCGGCGCGGACCCTAGTACACCTCGCCTGAAGTTTCGAGGAGCATTCGCGCGGGACGAGGCGCGCGTTGACGCCCGCGGTCGGCGCGTGATAGCCCCGCGGCGCCCGCGTGTCTCGCGCGGTTCTGGAGGTCCATGCGTCGCCCGTTCGCCCCCTTGCTCGCGCTCGCGCTGTCTGCGCCCGCGGTCGCCCTCGCGCAGACTACCGCTCAGCCCGAAGCCCCGGCCGCCCCGGCTGCGCCTGCGGAGGTCACGCCGACCGACCCTGCGCCCGCGGCCGGCGACGCCCCCGTCGCGAGCGATCGCCCCGCGGACCCTCCCGCAGACGCCGCCAGCACGCGCGAGCCGGTGCGCCCGACGCCGCCGCCGCTCGACCTCCTCGATCGCATCGGCCAGGCCGTGCAGATTCACGGCAACTTCCGCGTGCGTCCGGAGATGATGCACAATTTCGCGATCGGCTGGGATCGCCCGTCGCTCTACCTCGCCTCGCCGCCCTTCAACTACCGCGACGCCAACTGGCCCTGGGCGCGCAACCCCGAGAACGGCCTCCCGCGGCTCTGCTCCACGGCGCCGCCGCCGGGCTCGTCGACGCGCGTCGCCGCCGACTGCTCCAACAACTACCAGACGATGGCCAACCTGCGCCTGCGCATCCAGCCCGAGGTGCACATCACCGACGGCATCGCGGTGTTCGCGCAGATCGACGCGCTCGAGAACCTCGTCATGGGCTCGACGCCGCAGGGCTACTACAACGGCGCCGGGCAGAACGGCTCCCCCTGGGCGGCCACCACCGCGCAGTCGCAGACGCAGGTGCAGACGGGTCAGTCGCCCACCATCTCCGTGAGCCGCGCGTGGGCCGAGGTGTCCAACCCGACGCTCGGTCAGGTGCGCTTCGGCCGCATGCCGTGGCACTGGGGTCTCGGCATCTACGCCAACGCGGGCAACGGCATCGACAGCGACTACCAGACGCACGTCGACCGGGTGATGTACCAGCTCCGCATCCGCTCGCTGGGGCTCTTCGCGGCGGCGATGTACGACTTCGCCTCGACGGGCCCCACGAGCGTGTCGGCGCGCTACGAGCCGGGCCAGGGCCAGCCCATCGACCTCGGCACCCTCGACGACGTCAACCAGTATGGCGTCGCGGTGGGTCGCCGCGTCGACGCCTCCGACGCCCGTCAGTCGCTCGCGCGCGGCGACGTGGTGTGGAACGGCGGCCTCTACGGCTACTACCGCCGTCAGGTGCTCACGCTCGAAGGGGCGCGGCCGGGGGAGCCGCTGCGCACCGAGTACCTCCGACGCGACGCGACGATCGGGTTCGCCGACCTCTGGTTCCAGCTCCTGCACCGCAACTTCCGGCTCGAGGTGGAGGCCGCGGTCACCTTCGGCAACATGAACTTCGCCTCCGCCCGCCTCGACGAGGGCTCGCGGATGCTCGACGTGTTCCAGTTCGGCGGCGCGCTGGAGTTCGAGTACCGCCTGCTCAACAACCGCCTGCAGATCGAGTTCAAGGCGGGCTATGCGTCGGGCGACGCCGACATCGAGGGGCTCAACAGCCACGCGAGCCCCACGGGCGGCGCGCCCATCCGCGGCACCGCGCAGGCCAGCACGCTCTTCAACTTCCACCCCGATTACCGCGTCGACCTCATCCTCTGGCGTCAGGTGTTTCGCCAGGTGTCGGGCGCCTACTACTTCCGGCCCGGCGTGATGTACGCCTTCGTCGATCGCCCCGGCGGCGACCGCTTCTACGGCCGCGCATCGGTCATCTGGTCGCGCGCGAGCGAGTTCGTGCAGACCCGCGGCAACGCCGCCGACCTCGGCATCGAGGTGAACGCGGAGGTCACGTACATCTCCAGCTACCGCGATCCGCTCTCCACCGACCGGCCGACGCCGGGCTTCTTCGCCTCGGCCCAGTACGGCATCCTCTTCCCGATGGCGGGCCTCGGGCCGACCCAGACCGAGCGCACCCTCACGGGCCCGTTGCAGAACTTCGAGTTCAGCAACGCCCAGACGCTCCGCGCCGTCCTCGGCGTCATCTACTGAGCGCCCGAGCGCGCGCTACAACGCGTTCACGCGCGTGAGCTCGCCGTCGCCCGCCTCCGTCGCCCCCCGCAGCCACAGTTCACCGTCGTCCGTCGCGACCCCGAAGGCCACGCCTCCATCGGGGAGCGAGAGCGTCCACACCGACCCTGGCTCCGCCCCGCTCGCCCGCACCTGGGCGCGGGCGCGGAAGCCCACCGCCCCCTGCGCCGCCGCGATCTGGTCGATGAGCACGGGGCTTCCCGCCGCCAACGAGACCGCGCGCAAATAGGGCTCCGCGCCCGCGCCCAGGAGCGTGGCGAGCGCCACCGCGGCCGCTCCACGCACAGCATCGTCGGGGTCGGAGACGAGCGTCCGCGAAGCGACCCACCGCGCGCTCCGGACGCCGAGCCGAGCCGCCGCGAGGAGCGCCACGCGACGGACGAGCGGGCTGCGATGCTCGGCCACGACGACGCGCAGCGCGACCGACGCCGCCGCCGCCACCCGCAGCCGCCCCAGCGCGGCGAGCGCCGAGACGCCCGCGAGCGAGAGCTCGGGCTCCTCCTGCTCGACCAGCCCCAGGAGCAGCCCGCAGGCGGCGCCGCGCGTGGAGGCGCTTACCTCTTCGCGGGCGGCGAGCTCGGCGAGGGCCCCCACCAGCGCGACCCGCACCCCCTCGTGGGACTCACGCGCGAGGGCCGCTCCGAGGGCGTCGACGCGCCCGAGATCAGCACCAGGCGCAACCCCGAAGGCCAACGCGGCGGCCACCCGTCGCCCCGCTTCTTCGGCGCGCAATCCCTCGGAGGAAGGCGCCCCCGCGAGGCCCGCGACCACCGCGCCGGAAGCGTCGCTCGCGTCCGAGCGGGGCGGACGCGCCAGGGCAGGGTCGCCCACGAGGAGCTCCGCCAGCGCCCACCGTCCCGTCGGGTCGTCGATGGGCACCAGCGCCTCCCGCGCCAACGCCCCGCCGATGTGGGCGATCGCACGCAACAGCGTTCGCCGCACGTCGACCTCGTCCTCACGCTCGGCCCGCGCCGCCAGGGACGCGATCGAGGTCGGCGAGCCGATGGCGGCCAGGGCGAGCGCGGCGGCGGCCCGGTCGCCCCCCCAGGTCGCGTCGAGGAGCGCCGTCACCGCGGGGATCGAGCCGACATCACCGAGCGCGCCGAGCGCGTCGAGGCAGGGCTCACGCATCCCCGGCTCGGCGAGGAGGCCGCGTAGCACCGCCGGATCGAAGGCCCCACCAAGCGCTCCGAGCGCCCGCACCGCCGCGTGACGGACAGTGAGGTCGGCGTCACTGCGGGCGAGCGCCACGACCGGCTCCGCGAGCTCGGTGAGCCGCAGGTGGGCCACGGCCTCGAGCGCGGCGATGGCCGTGAAGCCCGCCGAGTTGCGACGAGTCACCCGCAGCGCTTCGGCGAGAACGGCCCCCCAACGCGGGTCGCCCCGCCGACCGATCGCGCGCAGCACCCCCACCCGCCCCGAGCTCTCCCCGGTCGACGGGTGGGAGGCCCGCACGAGCGCACCGAAGGCCGCGTCGGGCAGGTCGGCGACGGTGCGCTCCGCCACGGCGGCCCACGCGTCACCCGCGAAAGGGAGCGTCCCCCCGCGCGTCGCGTGGAGCAGCCCCTCGAAGCTCGAAGGCGTGTCACCGGTCAGCGTGTAGGCCCGCAGCGCGGCCGCCCGCACCGCCGTCGGGCTCGTCGGCGCGCCGGACAGATCGCGCAGCGCGGCCCGGGCCTCCGGGGTGCCCGCGCGTGAGAGGACGAACACCGCCGCGGCCGCCGCCCCCGGGTCGCGGTCTCGCTGCGCGATCGCCGCCACCTGCGTCACGATCCGGGTGCCGGCGCTGCCGCCGCGCGGGAGTTCACGCCCGGCGAGGACCCAGAGGGCGGCGCGGCGGACGGCGGGGTCGGGGTGCTGGAGCCGCGACGTCCACGCCTCTGGCGCCGCCAATGGACGCCAGGGGTCGGCCGCCGCGGACCCGCCCGACGCGAGCGCCAGGGCGAGCGCAGAGATTGCGACGCCCGCGGCGGCGAACGGGGAGATTCGCGCGAGACCCATACCTGGAATGATGGTATCAAACAGGGGCCGTCGGGAAGCGCGAACGCCGCGCGGCCCCACGGGAGGTGTACACCGCCGTGCGGATCTGTCCGAGGTGCCGAACGACCGTCGCAGATGACGTCATCGCCTGCCCGAATGACGGCCGTCGCCCTGTGCCGCGTGAGGTCTTCGACGCCTCAGGCCACGATCCCCTCCTCGGCGCGACGCTCGCCGACCGCTACACCATCATCGACCGCGTGGGGGCCGGCGGCATGGGCACCGTGTACCGCGCGGAGCAGGCGCCGCTCGGCCGCGAGGTGGCCCTCAAGGTGCTGCGCAAGGAGCTCGGGCGCGACGCCGAGACCGTCGCTCGCTTCACCCGCGAGGCGCGCCTCCTCTCGCAGCTCCGGCACCCCAACACGGTCGCCATCCTCGACTTCGGTCAGAGCGAAGAGGGCCTGCTCTACCTCGCGATGGAGCTGCTCGAAGGCGAGATGCTCTCCGCCCGCCTCCGCCAGCGCGGCGCCCTCCCCGTGGAGGAGGCCGTGCGCATCGCGGGGGGCGTGCTCCGCTCGCTCGACGAGGCCCACGCGCGCGGCATCGTCCACCGCGACCTCAAGCCCGACAACATCTACCTCGCCCGCGTGCACGGCCGCCCTGAAGACGCCGAGGTGGTGAAGGTCGTCGATTTCGGCATCGCGAAGATCCGCGACGGCGAGCACGGGCAGGGCCTCGACCCCGTGGCGACGCAGGAGGGGACGGTCTTCGGCACGCCGCGTTACATGTCCCCCGAGCAGGCCCAGGGGCGCTCGCTCGACGGCCGCAGCGACCTCTACGCCGTGGGCGTTCTCCTCTTCCACATGCTCACGGGGCAGCCGCCGTTCACCGACGACGACGCGGTGATCGTGATGGCGCACCACATCAAGACCGTGGCGCCCGGCGTGCGATCCCTGGCCCCCGACCGCGCGATCCCCGAGTCGCTGGAGATCCTCGTGGCGCGGGCGCTCGCCAAGAGCCCCGACGAGCGACCGCAGACGGCGCAGGACTTCCTCGTCGAGCTCGAGTCGCTCGGCCCCGACATCGCCGCGGCGGCCGAGCGGGCCACCTTCCTCACGGAAGAGACCGCGGTCATCATGATCGACCCGCCGCCGCGGCGCGCGTGGATCGGCGTGGCCGTCGCCGCCACCCTCATCGCAACGCTCGTGGGGGTCACCGTCGCGGGCTATCGCGGCGTTCGCTCCGACGCCACCGCGGGGACGCGTCACCAGATGGCGCTCGCCGACACCAGCCGCCCCGATCCCGTCGCGACGCAGCCCGCGTCACCCGCTCCGACGCCCCCGACGCCTTCGGGTCCGGTGGCCGCCCCTGCGCCCGTGCCCGCGCCGAGCGAAGCCGCGCCGAGCGAAGCCGCGCCGAGCGAAGCCGCGCCCAACGAGGTGGTCGAGTACGATCGCCACGGTCGTCGCATCCGCCGCGGCACCGCCCGCACCCGTGGCGCGCGGCCCCTCGCGCCGACCAACGCTCCGGTCGCGTCGCCGCCTCCGACGGTGCCGGCCCGTCGCAACAACCAGCCCTACGGCACCTTCGAAGGGATGTGACCGCGCGTCAGGCGCGGCACTCGACGAAGCGCGGCGCGGCGAGCGCCTCCACCGGCACCCGCACCCGTTCGAACACCTGGAGGTCGCCGAGCAGCTCGTGCTCGCGCCACCCCGAAGGGCGGAAGCCGGCCTTCTGCAGGATGCGAATCGACGCCTTGTGCCACGGGAGCGTCGTGGCCGTGACGCGCCTCACGCCGGGCTGAGCGAGCGCCCAGTCGACCATCGCGCAGGTGCCCTCGGTGCCGAGCCCGAGGCCCTGCGAGGTCTCCTCCACGCCGTAGCCCACCTCGACCTCGCCGTTGGCGTCGGGCGCACCGTGAAACACCACGCTCCCCACGAGGCGTCGATCGCCCTCGCGGGTGATCATCAGCCGGTCGCCCCAGAGGCGCTCCTCGGGGTTGGCCCGCACCCGGTCGAGCGAGGCGCTGAAGGCCCGCTCGATGAGCGCGCGACCGGGCCAGCGCTCGGGCAGCTTCGCGTCGACGAGGCGCGACACGTCCGCCCGTCGATCGAGCATCACGGCCTCCACCAGCGGCAGCGTGATCGGGGCGAGTTCGAGGCGAGGGGTCAGCAGTACGTTCATCGTCATGGCGGCTTCGACCTCCCCGTTGTGGTGTCACAACGCGATCTCTTCACCGCCCGCGACTGTCGCGCGATTCCGTCTCCCGGGCAACGTCTCGGGTGAGATTTCGTGCGCTTGACGCGTCGCGTCTCGCCTCCCGCGGCGACGCCCTCGCACCGCGAAGCGCGCTACACGCCGTCGTCGGCGAGCAGCGAGGTGATGTGGCTCGCGCGCGCGTCGGAGATGTGAAGCTCCTTCTGCAGAAGGTCGAGCAGCTCCTGCTCGTCATCCACGATCTCGCCGTCGAAGAGCACGAAGAGCGTCGCGAGCGCGAAGGCCTCTTCGCGGGTCTCGGGGTCGGGGCCGATGGCGCGACCGATGGCCCTGACGCGCGCGGGCAGACCCTCGGCCGCCACGCGCAGCGCCACCGCCTCCACCTCGCGGCCGAGCGCCTCGCCGTCGAGGTTCTCGAAGCCCGGCGTCGCGAGGATCTGCGTCGCGAGCGCCCGCGCCTCGCCCTTCTCGAGCGCGCCGTCGATGCACGCGGCGATGGTGGCGACCTCGACCAGAGCCGACAGCGCTTCCTGGGACGGCTTCTGCCGCGCCGTGGGGGGCGGCGGCACGATGCTCTGGTACTGCTGGACCTTCTTCGAAAACTTCGCCATCGCGGCACTCCGTGTGCGTCGAAACCTGCCGCACGATAACAGAACGCGCGCCGTCGCCATACCTTCCGTCGCGCCCCCATCGGCGCCGCGTGTCCCGCGGGCGGACCTGCGATATCAATCGATTCGCCATGCTCTTCGAATCGCCCCCCGACGGGGCCCGCGCCGCGCTCCGCTTCGGCGACGACACCCTCTCCCACGCCGACCTCCGCACCCGCGCCCTCGCCCACGCGGCCTCGCTGCGCGCCGACGGCATCGCCCCTGGGGATCGCGTCGCGCTGTGGGCCCACCCCGAGCCCGCCACGGTCGTCGCGCTGTACGGCCACGCGCTCGCCGGGGTGGTGTCGGTGCCGCTCAACCCGGGCGTCGGCGCCCGCGAGCTGGCCCACATCCTCGCGGACGCTACGCCCCGCGCGGTGTTCGGCCGCGCCCCGGAGGGTCGTGACGCGGCGCCCGTACGCGACGGGCCGCGCGACCGTGGCCCCCTCGACGCACGCTCGCCGTGCCTCGTGCTCTATACGTCGGGGACCACGGGGCTCCCCAAGGGCGTGGTGATCTCGCACGGCGCCCTCGCGGCCAACCTCGACGCCCTCGCCGACGCGTGGGGCTGGACGGCCGACGACGCGCTGGTCCACGCGCTGCCGCTCTTCCACGTGCACGGCCTCGCGCTCGGCGTCTTCGGCACGCTGCGCCGCGGGGCCTCGATGACGCTCCTCCCGCGCTTCGAACCCGCCGCGGTCGCCGACGCCCTCACCCGCGGCGCCACGATGCTCTTCGGCGTCCCGACGATGTACCACCGCCTCGCCGAGCAGGCCGAGCGCGATGCCCCCACCGCACGCGCGCTCGCCGGGGCGCGCCTCCTCGTGTCGGGCTCGGCGGGCCTCCCCTTGCGCGAGCACCGCCGCCTCGAAGCCGCGACGGGCCGCGGCGTCGTCGAGCGCTACGGCCTCACCGAGACGCTCATCAACACCGCCGTCCGCGCATCCGAAGGGCCGCGTCCGGGCTCCGTGGGACGTCCCCTCGACGGCGTCGCGCTCCGCCTCGTCGACGACGCGCGCGCCCCGCTCGACGCCCACGACGACGCCACGCTCGGCGAGGTGGCGGTGCGCGGCCCCAACCTCTTCGACGCGTACCTCAACCGCCCCGACGCCACCGCCGCGGCCCGCGACACCGACGGGTGGTTCTACACCGGCGACCTCGCGACCCGCGCCCACGACGGCGCCATCCGTGTGGTGGGACGTCGCGCCACCGACCTCATCAAGACGGGCGGCTACAAGGTGGGGGCGGGCGAGGTCGAGGCCGCGCTGCTCGAACACCCCGCGGTCCGCGAAGCCGCCGTGAAGGGCGTCGCCGACGACGACCTCGGCGAGCGCATCGAGGCCTGGGTCGCCCTCCGCGACGACGTCTCCGTTCGTCCCGAGGCCCTCGCCGAGCACGTGGCCGCGCTCCTCGCGTGGCACAAGCGGCCGCGTCGGGTCCACGTGGTCGACGCGCTGCCGCGCAACGCGATGGGCAAGGTGCTGAAGGCCGCCCTCGGCGGAGAGCGCCCGTGAGCGGACCGTCGCTCCGCCGCGATGTCATCACCGGTCGCTACGTGCTCGTCGCCCCCGATCGCCGCGGTTCGCCGCGCGACTTCGGCGTGAGCGCGGTGGTGCGCGACGCCTCCACCTGCCCCTTCTGTCCCGGTCGCGAGGAAGACACGGCAGAGACTCTCTCCACCCGCCTCGACGCCGACGGGGCGTGGCGCGCGCGGGCCTTCACCAACCGCTTCCCGATGGTGCGGCGCGACGCGACCCACAACGTCGGCCCCGGTGAGATCGCGCCCGTCGTGGCCTCCGTGGGCGCTCACGAGGTGGTCGTGGAGACCGCCCGACACGGCGTCGACCTCGCCGACCTCAGCGACGCGCACGGGGCTGACGTGTTCGACCTGTACCGCGAGCGCCTCGCCGTCATGGCCGCTGAGCCCGGCGCCCGCGCGGCGCTGCTGTTCAAGAACCGCGGCCCCCGCTCGGGCGCATCGCTCCACCACGCGCACGGGCAGGTGCTGTCGCTGCCGGTGGTTCCGCCCGGGGTCGCGCGGCGCGATCGGGTGTCGTCGCGCCACTTCGCGCGGCACGGCAAAGGGAGCCTCACCGACGCGCGCGACCACGAGATCGACGCCGCCGTGCGGGTGGTGGAGGTCACCGATCGCTTCGTCGCCTACTGCCCCTTCGCGCCGCACCGCTCGTTCGAAACCTGGATCGTCCCGCGCTTCCCCTCCCCCTCGCTCGACGCCCTCGCCCCGAGTGACATCGCCGCCTTCGCGTCGCTCCTCCTGCGCACGCTGCGCCGCGTCCTCAGGGCGACGGGCGACTCGGACTACAACCTCGCGCTGCGCGCCCCCGCGCTCCGACATCGCGACGCGCCGTGGGCCCTGTGGCACCTGGAGATTCTCCCGCGCCGCGGCGGCGACGCTGGTTTCGAACTCACCTCGGGGATGCAATGTGTCCTCACGCCCCCGGAGGAGAGCGCCGCCGTCCTCCGCGATCTGTCACCTGCACCGAACGGATGTACAGTGCCCCCGGGCCGGTGATACCGTCCCCTCATGCAGTCGAGAGGCAACGGGACCCCCACATCCGACGACCTGATCTATGACGCTCCGTCGTCGTACGTGGGCGTCGACGCCTCGCCCGACCTGTCCTTCGACGCGGTGCCTGACGTGCCCTTCGACGTGGTGCCGGACGTCTCCTCCGATGTGCGCGGACGCTCGAAGAACAAAGGGCGTTCGCGGATGGACGAGCCCGCCGCCCCGCGCCGCGCGCCGCCGCCCCCCGAGGTGACGCAGGCGATCTCCGTGTGCCTCTCCTGCGGCGCTTCTCCGCCCGAGGGGGGCGACTGCCCGCACGACGAGGTCGCCCACCTCGCCGCCGCGGGGAGCGCGGTGGTGGCGACGGTGCGCAAGCTCGCCGCGGCCGTGCTCGAGCGCCACACCCAGGAGCGCGCTCTCCGGCGGCTCGTCGCGCTGGAGGTGTCGGGGGGACGGGGTGAGGTCGACGCGCCGATGCCCGCGCTGTCCGCCGCGCCGCTGACGGCCGGTGAGCAGGGCCCCTGCACGCGCTGCGGGCACAAGCCGACGTCGTCGCGCGCGTCGCGGAAGAAGGCCGCCGCCGAGGCGCAGCGGGCGTTCTCCTTCGCCGCCGCACCCGAGCGCACGTAGCCCCCCGCGCTACTCCTCGGCGCTCTCCTCGGGCGTCGGCACGGGTCGCTCTTTGTAGAACTCCCGCGCCCGCTGGACCATCGTCCGAAACACGCGGCGCATTTCGGTGCGCACGGCCTCGGGCTCGCCGTTGGCCACCAGCACCTCGGCCGCGGACTCCAGCGTCGAGAGCGCCTCGCGTCGGGGCTCCCGGCGCAGCCGCCCGTAGATCGACGGCTCCTTCGGGTGCAGCACCGCGCGCTGGAGCTTGAGCATCCACGGGTTGCGCCACCAGAGCGCCTTCGCCTGCGACCACGTCCCGTCGAGCAGCACCACGCCCACCAGCCGAGCGGCCGGCGGCATCGCGTCGCCGTGCCGATCGAGGAACACCACCGGCTGCTTCAGCTGGGCCGGGGTGAGCGCCTTGTGGAGCGAGTGCGGGTAGAGGATCGCCCAGCGCTTCGGGTCGGCGTCCTCTTCGCCGATGCAGTGCGCGAACGACGCCCACGAGAGCCCCACGCGCACGTCGCAGCGCCCCGGGAGCAGCTCGCGGAGCAGCGGGACGGTGCCGAGGTCGCGGTCCTGCTCGCGGGGGTGCTGCGCCACGAGCACGCGCGTACGAACCGTCTGCGGCACAAGGAGCTCGCACACGCAGAAGGCCCTGGGCTTGTCGCAGCGCGGGCAGCGCTCATCGGGGTCGGTCATCGCGGGCGCATCTTTCGCCCACTTGTCGCGCCGGCGCAAGGAGTCTCCTGGTAGGCTCTCGCGCCGAGTGTGGGCGCAGCAAAGGTCGCCGCGGCCCGCAGCATCCATTGCCCCAGTGCCCCGCAGCTCCACCCCGATGCCCCCCACGATGAACCACCGCCCCCACCTCCTCCTCGCCCTCGCGCTCACGCTCACTGCCGTTGCGTGTCGTCGCAGCGGCACGAGCACCCCCCCGGCGACGCCCGTCGACACGCCCCCCGCGCCGCCGCCGCGTGCCCCCGTGACGCCCACCCCGCCGTCGTCCGACGCGCTGGTGCTCTCGCCCGGCGAGGGCATCGGGGCCTTCTCCCTCGGCACCCCGCGCGCCGCGGTGATCGCGCTCGGCGGCCCGGGCACCTCGCCCGACACGCGCACGATGGAGATCGACGGCGTCACCATCGACTTCGACGCCGACGCGCCGGGAGGCGTCGTCAACTCACTCCGCGTACGCCTCGCCGATGTGACGGGCGGCGTCCGGGTGGGCAGCGCCGCGCTGCAGAACACGGCGAGCTACCCGGAGGTGATCAGCGCGGTGGGTCCGTGCGGCGCGCCGCAGATGAACCGAGGGGCGACCCTCACCCCCTGCCAGGACGGCGCGGTGAAGATCGTCCAGGCAGGGCCGACTCAGGAACTCTGGCTCGAAGTGTCGCGCTGAGCGGCCTCCGCGGCCAGGCGCTCGCGGCGCTTGCGGTAGCGCATCGAGAGCAGCTCGACGCCCAGCGAGTAGGCCATCGCGAAGTACACGTAGCCCTTCGGGATGTGCGCCCCGCACCCCTCCGCCACCAGCAGCGCCCCGATCATCGTCAGGAACGACAGCGCCAGCAGCTTCACCGACGCGTGACGCTCGACGAACTCCCCGACCGCCTTCGAGAAGAAGAACATCACCGTGACGGCGATCAGCATCGCCGCGATCATGGCGCGGAGGTCGCGGGCCATGCCCACCGCCGTCACCACCGAGTCGATCGAGAACACCAGGTCGACCACGATGACCTGGAGCACGGTGCCGACGACGTTGATCTTCTTCTTCTGGAGGTCTTCGGGGCTCTCGTACTCGTCCTCGTTGTGCTCCACCTTGTCGTGGATCTCCTTGGCGCTCTTGGCCATGAGGAAGAGCCCGCCGCAGATGAGGATGAGGTCGCGCACCGAGATGCCGCGCCCCGCGACGTGGAACAGCGGCCGTGACATCCCGATGAGCCACGAGAGCATCGAGAGGAGGCCGATGCGGGCGACGAGCGCGAGGCCCACCCCGATACGACGGATCGACTCGCGCTGCGCGGGCGGGACGCGCCCGATGAGGATCGCGAGGAAGACGATGTTGTCGATCCCGAGGACGACCTCCATCGCGGCGAGGGTGACGAGGGAGACCCAGAAATCAACGCCAGGCATGCGTGCGATATCCTCCTGTCGGGCGGCGCAGTGTCTTCCCTGAAACGGGTCGACGGCGCCAGAGGAAACGACGAACGTCCCGCGGATGCGCAGGTTTCAGTCGATCGCCGCGAGGAGGTCGACGTGGAAGGTGGTCCCGCGCCCCACCGCGCTCTCCACCGACACCGGGGCGCGCATGGCTTCGCACAGGTGTCGCACAATGGCGAGGCCGAGCCCCGTCCCCCCGAGCGCCCGCGAGCGCCCGGTGTCGACCCGGTAGAAGCGCTCGAAGATGCGCCCCAGGTGCCGCCCCTCGATGCCGGGGCCGTTGTCCTCGACGCTCAGCCGCACCCGATCGCCCTGACGGCGCGCCCGCACCGTCACCGCGGCACCCTCGGGCGAGTACTTGATGGCGTTCTCGATGAGGTTGGTGAGCACGTGGTCGAGGGAGGGGCGGTCGGCCTGGGCCACGCTCACGTCGGGGGCCACGTCGGCCGTCACCTGCGCCCGCCGCGCCTGGGCCGCCACCGCGAGCATCTCGATGGCGTGGTCGACGGCGCTCGGCACGTCCACGGGGGACAGCGCGAGGGCGTACTCCCGCGACTCCAGCTTCGACAGCTCCAGCAGGTCTTCCACCAGGCGGTGCAGCCGCTCGCCGTGACGGTCGATGATGGCGACAAACTCCCGCGCCGCCGCCGGGTCGTCGGCCGCCCCGAGCTGGAGCGTCTCCACCGACGCGCGGATCGCGGCCACCGGCGTGCGGAGCTCGTGGGACACGTTGGCCACGAAGTCGCGCCGCACCGTCTCCAGCCGCCGCAGCTCGGTGACGTCCGAGATCACCGCCACGGCGCCCGCCGCGGGGCTGTCCACCGGGGCGACGCGCACGGTCACCTGCCGCGGCCGATCGCCCATCACCGTGAGCTCGCGCGACACCGTCGTCCGCTCGCGCCGCGCGGCTTCGAAGGCCTCGTGGAGCTCCGCGTTGCGCAGCGCCTCGATGGGCGTCACCCCCACCACGTCGCGCGTCACCCCGAACATCTCCCGCACCGCCCGGTTGGCCAGCGCCACGTTGCCGTCGGCGTCGGTCACCAGCACGCCCTCCACCATGCCCTCGAGGATGGCGCCGAGGCGGTCGCGCTCGCGCTCCAGGTTGGCCAGCGAGCGGGTGAGGTGATCGGCGAGGGCGTCGAGGGCCCCGCCGAGCGCCCCCACGTCGTCGTCGCGACGGAGCCGCGCCCGGACGCTGAAGTCGTTCACCATCGCCCGCGCGGTCTCGGTGAGGTCGCGGATGGGCCGCGAGGCGAGGGCCACCGCGAGCGACGACATCCCCGCCGCCACCAGCGCGCCGAGGAGGACGCCCGCCCCCACGAGACGCCACGCGAGGGCCGCGTCGGTGCCCGCGGGAATGGCGGCGCGGAGCCACCAGCCCCCGAGGCCGAGCGACACCGACAACAACGCCATCGAGACGAGGAAGAGCCGGGTTCGCAGGCTCAGGCGGGGCGCGTCAGGCATCGTCCGGCGACGAGGCGAAGCGGTACCCGACGCCCCGCACCGTGTGGATGTACTCACCCGCCGCGCCGATCTTCTCGCGGAGGCGCTTGATGTGGGTGTCGACGGTGCGCGTCTCGACGTGGAGCTGGAGGCCCCAGACGTCCGAGAGCAGGGTGTCACGGCTCTGCACCCGGTTGCGCCGCTCGATCAGCGTCGTCAGCAGCCGAAACTCCAGCGCCGTGAGCACCACCTCGAGGTCGTTCACGTACACCCGGTGCGCGGTGCGATCGACGCGGAGGCAGCCGAAGGTGACGGTGTCCTCCGTGGGCGGCACGTCGCTGTCGGCGCGCCGCAGGATGGCCTTCACCCGCAGGATGAGCTCCCGCACGCTAAAGGGCTTCACCACGTAGTCGTCAGCCCCGAGTTCGAAGCCCACCACGCGGTCGATCTCCTCGCCGCGCGCCGTCACCATGAGGATGGGAACGTGCTTGGTGGCGGCGCCCGTCTTGAGCGTGCGGCACACGTCGCTGCCCGAGCCGTCGGGGAGCATGAGGTCGAGGAGCACGAGGTCGGGCGGCTCCGCGGTGGCCACGCGGACGGCGTCCATCGCGCGGTTGACCGAGCGGGTCTCCAGCCCCGCGTTCTGCAGGTTGTATTCGAGCAGGCGGACGAGGTCGGGCTCGTCTTCCACGATCAGGACGCGGGGGGGTCTCGCCTTGGCGTTCACGGTGGTTGCGTGAGTATCCCACAGGCGTGACACCGCCGTGACGTCGCAACTTCCATGAAGCAACCGCCGTGTCACAGGTACGTCACAGAGTTCTTCTTGCTACGACACGGCAACCTGTCAGGGTCGTCGGCCTTCCCGTGGCCGCCGCGACCGAAACCGACCCCCGCACCTCGCCGACCCCTGCGGCGCCGCGCTTCTCGGCCCGCGAGCTCTCGGTGTTCCTCGGCGCGCGCCGCATCCTCGGGCGGGTCAACCTCGACATCGCCGCGCGCGGCGTGACGGCCCTCGTCGGTGCGCCCGGCAGCGGCAAGAGCGCCTTCCTCCGCGCGCTCAACCGCATGAACGAGACGTTGCCAGACGTTCGCACCACGGGCCACGTGCTGCTCGACGGCGACGACGTCTACGCGCCCGGCGTCGACGTGGCCGCGCTCCGCCGCCGCGTGGGGATGGTGTTCCGCGAGGCGCAGCTCTTCCCGGGGACGGTGTTCGACAACGTCGCCTGGGGCCTCCGCGTGGGCGGCGAGCGCCGCGCCGCGATGCTCGCCGAGCGGGTCGAGCGCGCCCTCGACCGCACCCTGCTCCTCGACGACCTCAACGGCCGCCTCGACGTCCCCGCCGCGTCGCTCACCGCCGGGCAGCAGCAGCTCCTCTGCGTCGCGCGGGCCCTCGCGCTCGAGCCCACGGTGCTCCTCCTCGACGAGCCCGCGAGCGCCCTCGACCCCATCTCCACCGCGCGCCTCGAAGACACCCTCGCTGCGCTCCGTGACACCGTCACCATCGTGATCGTGACCCACGCCGTCCAGCAGGCCGCGCGCGTCTCGCAGACCACTGCTTTTTTCGCCGAGGGACGTCTCGTGGAGGTCGGCGACACCAGCGCCATCTTCACGCTCCCGCGCGAGCAGGCCACCCAGGACTACCTCACGGGACGCTACGGATGAACCGACCCGGCCACACCAGCCGCGACTTCGACATGGAGCTCCGCGAACTCCGCGGCAGCCTCCTCGCGATGGGGGC
>JBILLV010000416.1:0-7282 GCA_044375895.1 Polyangiales bacterium
GCCCCCTCCGCCATGACCACCCTTCGAGCCCTTCGAGAAGACCTCGCGAGCGAGTGGGCGCCGACCCTCTCGCTCGCGGCGCCCGTCGTGCTGGGGCACCTCGGGATGATGCTCATGGGCATCGTCGACACGCTCCTCGTCGCCCCCCTGGGGTCCACCGCGGTCGGCGCGGTGGGGGTCGGCGGATCGGTGGTCGGCCTCGCCTACCTCCTCGGCCTCGGGATCCTCCTCGGCGTCGACCGCGAGGTGGCCGTGGCCCACGGGGCCGGGCGCCCCGACGGCGTCGCGCGCGCTCACGTCCAGGGCGTCTTCCTCGCCCTCGGCGCCTCCGTCCCGCTGGTGGGGATCGTGGTCTTCTGCGCCCGCCACCTGGACGTGCTGGGTGTCGCCCCCGAGCTCGTCCCCGGCGCCGCCGCGTGGCTCTACGCCTCCGCCTGGAGCCTCGTCCCCGCCTTCCTCTTCATGACGCTGCGGCAGACGCTCCAGGCCCTCGGCGACACGCGCGCCGCCACCGCCATCCTGCTCGCGGCCAACGTCGTCAACGCCTTCTTCAACGTCGCCCTCATCCACGGCCGCTACGGCTTCCCCGCGCTCGGCCTCGCGGGGAGCGGCTGGGCCACCGTCGTCGCGCGCGTCTTCACGGTGGTGTGCCTCGGCGCGTGGAGCGTGTACCGCGGCCCCTCCGTCCGCGCGGTCGGCTGGCGCTACCACGGCCCGACGATGCGCGAGCTGCTGCGCCTCGGGCTCCCCGCGTCGATCCAACTGCTCTTCGAGGGCGGGATGTTCTCCCTCGTGACGCTGCTCTGCGCGGGCTTCGGCGCGGTGCCCGCGGCGGCCCATCAGGTGGTGCTCCAGGTCGCCAATTTTACTTTCATGGTGCCCCTCGGGGTGAGCGCCGCGGGGGCCGTCCGGGTGGGCAACGCGCTCGGTCGCAAGGAGCTCGAAGCGGCGCGGCGCGCGGGCTGGAGCGCGATCGTGATGGCGGTGACCTTCATGCTGTTCTCGTCCGTCACGCTGGTGGCGTCGTCGCGGGTGATCCTCGCCCTCTTCGACCTCGACGCGCCGACGATGGCGCTCGCCCGCACGCTGCTCCTGGTGGCGGGGGTGTTTCAGCTCTTCGACGGGTGTCAGGTGGCGGTGTCGGGCGTGCTGCGCGGCTCGGGCGACACGGTGGCGAGCATGGTGGCCAACCTCGTGGGGCACTGGTTCGTCGGGCTGCCCGTGGGCATTGCGCTAGGGTACGGGCTCCACCTCGGCGCGGTGGGCGTGTGGACGGGGCTGGCGACGGGGCTCGGCGCGGTGGCGATCGCGCTGGTGGCGCTGTGGACGCGGCGCATCGGGCGCATCGTCCGCGGGGAGATCACGGGGATCGCGGGGTGACGCTCGGCGTCGGCCTCCATCACCCCGTAGGCCGACGCGACGCTACTGCCGAAGGGGCGCGCGAAACACGACGATCGTGGCGTCGTCGAGGGCGGGCACCGGGGCCACGGCGGCGCCCCACTGCATGCTCCCGCCGTTTTCGCTGAAGGTGAAGGTGGCGGGGGCGCTGCGGGCGCGCGCTTCGATGCCCGCGGGGATGCGGCGGAGAAAGCCGTCGGGGACGAGGTACGCCTGCGCCACGTCGTTGTCGGCCCCCGACGGGAGCACGCGACCGTGACGGAGGAAGCCCACGTGGAGCTGGACGGACTCGCGGGCGGTGCTGAGGTTGAGCGTCTCGCGGACGGCCTTGGCGAGCCGTGAGAAGTTGACCGCCGTCATGAAGGCGCCGTCGATCGCGCCGTCCATGCCCCGCGTGGGGGAGGCGGCGACGAGGTACACCCGCGCGGGTTGACCCTCCCCCGACGCGAGCTCGCCCACGCAGTGCCCGGCCGTCCCACGGATCGCGGCGGCGACGCAGGGGAAGGCGGCGGCGAGGTTCTTCCCGGGGATGAAGTCGCGGTCGGGCTCGCGGTCGCCGGCGATGCCCACCCCGTTGGGCCCCACCGCCGCGAGGAACCACGTCGGGTACATCGTGAGGTCGCGGCCCACGTTGTTGTGGTCGTCGTGCATGTCGATGCGGACGGTGTTGCGCACGCGGGCCACGTCGACCGGGGCGTTGAGGAAGGGGCCGAGCATCAAGGCCCCCTGGTTGGTGACCCCGACGAGGCCCGTGGCGAGGCGCTCGACCGAGGCCGCTCCCTCGGCGGCGTGCTGGGTGGCCTTGCGGGCGGCGGCTGCCGCGATGGACGGGTCGGGCTGGCGGCTGCAGGCGACCGCGAGGGCCGCCGTGACGATGGCTCGGAGCTTCATGAAGTACCTCGACAGCGCGGGGCGCGCGTTCGTTTCATACCGCAAGGGGCCGGGGGGCGACTATTCGTATCGGAGCGCGTCGACCGGGTCGAGCTGCGCCGCGCGGCGCGCTGGCACCACTCCCGAGAGCACCCCCACGACGAAGGAAGAGCCCACCGCGACGATGGCGATCCACGGGGAGAGGGCGATGGGGACGTCGGGGGCGTAGCGCTGGACGAGGGCCGTGATGGTGGCCCCGATGCCGAGCCCCACCCCCCCGCCGATGCTGGAGATGACCACCGCTTCGAGGAGAAACTGCCAGAGGATGTCGCTCTGCGTGGCGCCGACCGCGCGACGGACGCCGATCTCCCGGGTGCGCTCGCGGACGCTCACGAGCATGATGTTCATGATGCCGATGCCGCCCACCACGAGGGAGATGGACGCGATGGCGAGGAGCATCAGGGTCATCGCGGCGGTGAGGGCGCCGAAGGTCTTGAGCAGGTCGTCCTGGCTCTGGATGGTGAACGATCGCTCTCCCCCGCGGCGCCGCGCGAGGATGTCCTCCACCTCGCGGACGGCGTCGGGCGCGTCGTCCTTGCTCCGCGCCGCCGCCAGCAGCTGCGACAGGGCCGGCAGGTTGAACTGGTCCATCGCGGCCGTGGCTGGGATGAAGACGAGGTCGTCGAGGTCGAAGCCGAGCGAGCGCCCCTTCTCCTCCATGATGCCCACCACGCGGTAGCGCCCGCCGGCGATGCGGAGGTTTTGACCGAGGGCGTTCTGGTCGCCGAACAGCTCGCGCACCACCTTGCGGCCGAGCACGCACACGCGGCGCCGCGAGGCGAGGTCCTCTTCGCGGATGAACTCCCCCCGGTCGACGTGCATGTTGCGCAGGTCGCTGAAGGCCGGGCCGACGCCGAGCACCATGGTGTCGCGCTGGCGGTTGAGGAAGCGAACCGTCCCGCCCGCCGTGACGATGGGCGACACGCCGCGCAGCAAGCCCGACTGACGCTCCAGGGCGCGCACGTCGTCCATGGTGAGGGGCCGCGCGACGCCCGACGCGGGCGGGCCGAAGCCGCGGGTCTCCGTGCGCCCGGGGACCACGTTGAGCAGGTTGGTGCCGAGGCTGCTGAGCGTGCGGTCGAGGTACGCGCGGGCGCCGTCGCCCACCCCCACGAGGAGGGTCACCGCCAGCACCCCGATGACGACGCCGAGCATCGTGAGGGCCGCGCGGATCTTGTTGGCGTTGAGGGCCTGGAGCGCGCTCAAGATGTGCTCGAACATCAGTAGCCCTCCAGCGGCGCGCCGTCGTGGACGAGGCTGCCGTCGACGAGCTTGATGTTGCGCCGGGCGCGGCGGGCCATCGCGGGGTCGTGGGTGACGATCACGAGGGTGACGCCGATCTCCGCGTTGAGCTGTTCGAAGAGGGCGGCGATCTCGGCGCCGACGCGCTGGTCGAGGTTGCCCGTGGGCTCGTCGCAGAGGAGGAGCCGGGGCTTCGTCACGATGGCGCGGGCGATGGCGACGCGTTGGCGTTCGCCGCCGGAGAGGCGGTCGGGGGTGTGGTCCCAGCGGTGGCCGAGGCCGACGCGGTCGAGGGCCTCACGGGCGCGGTCGCGGCGCTCGCGGATGCCGACGCCCGCGTAGCGCAGCGGCAGCGCGACGTTGTCCACCGCGCTCGTCCGCGACAGGAGGTTGAAGGCTTGAAACACGAAGCCGATAAACTGGTTGCGCAGCGCCGCGAGGTCGTCGTCGCTCATCGAGCCCACGTCGTGGCCGCCGAGCCGGTACGTCCCCGCGCTGGGCGTGTCGAGGCAGCCGATGAGGTACATCATCGTGCTCTTGCCGCTCCCCGACGGGCCGATGATGGCGACGTGCTCGCCCTCGTCGATGGTGAAGCTCACGCCCTTCAACACCAGCAGCTCCCCGTCTCCCATGGGGAACCGCCGCTCCAGCGCGTCGACCTCGATGAGCGCCTTGCCCATGGGATCAGCGCCCCGCCGGGGTGTCGGCCCGCGCTTCCACGAGGGCGCCGTCGGCGAGTCCCTCGACGTTGAGCGTCACCACCACGCGGTCGCCCGCGCGCAGCCCGCGGGTCACCTCCACGGCCTCCCAGGTGGTGATGCCGACGTCGATGGGACGTCGGCGCACGGTGGACCCGTCGACGACGTAGACGGCCCGGTCGGTGCCGCGCCCCATCACGGCGGTGGGCGGCACGGACAACACCGACTCGCGCGTCGCCACCACCACGTCGACATCGGCGCTCATCCCGACGCGGAGGCGCGGGTCGCTCGCGATGGACGCGCGGATGGAGATGCCCCGGTTGCCGCGGAGGTCTTGCGTGACGGACGGCGCGATCTCGGTGACGCGTCCTGCGAAGCGCTCGCCGAGGAAGGCGTCGAGGGTGACCTCCGTCGCGAGCCCGACGGTGATGCGCCCGAGGTCGGCCTCGTCGAGGTCGGCGTCGACGTGGAGCTCGCTCGTGTCGGCGAGCACCACGAGCGGCCCGCCCGGCGCGCTCACCTCGCCCTCCTCGATGTGCGTCGAGAGGATCATCGCGGCGAAGGGCGCGCGCACCACGCCGCGGGCCACGGCGTCGCGGGCGACCATCACGTTGGCCGCTCCCTGCTGCTCTCCGGCGCGGGCGGCGGTGACGGCGCGGGCGGCGATCTCGGCCTGGCCCGCGAGGGTGTCGGCCTCGGCGGCGGGCGACGCGCCGCGCTCGGAGAGGGCGCGGATGCGCTCGGCGTTGCGGGCGGCGAGGCGGGCGCTGGCCTCGCTCTGGGCGATCTGCGCGCGGGCGACGGAGACGGCGGTCTCGGCGGCGCGGACGCGGGTGCGGAGGTCGCCGGTGTCGTACGTAACGAGCGCCTCGCCCGCGGCCACGCGCTCGCCGCGGCGGTGGTGGAGGCGGAGCACGCGGCCGGCGATCTCGGCGCGGAGCGAGGCCTCGCGGCGCGCGCCGACGCGACCGGAGGTGACGGAGGAGACGAGGTCGCGCACGCGGCCGAGGGCCACGGTGGCGGTGCGGACGCGGACGACGGGCTTCTTGCGGTGGCGAAAGGCGTAGGCGCCCGCCGCGGCGAGGGCGACGAGGAGGAGGAGCCAGACGATCCACGCGCGGCTGCGGCGACGGAGCACGGGGGCGGTCACGGGCGGAGACGATGGGCCAGCGGGGACTGGATGCCAACAGGGAACGCGCGGGCGTCGCACGTCGCCACGCGGGGGGCTCCCTACGCTCTCCAGCACGCGCGAAGGGAAGCGCCGACACGCAGCGCCTGAGCGAAACCGGTGGGCTCGATGGGGGCGCGGAGTCGAGGCGCGCTACCCGCCGCTCTGCCCGCGGGCGCGGGGCATCGAAGCGGCCGTCGGGGGCCACGCCGCGCACGCGTTTCGCGCCCAGGGTTCGCCCGACATGGATCGATGGGCGCGCGAAGGCTCACCCTGGGCTCGCAGCATGGGATCATCCGGCCGGTGCCGGATTCCGCAGCGGGCTCCCGCCCACGCGTTGCGCAACCGATCCGCTAGGGGCGCGGGCCACGCGAACGCAGTGGTGACAACCCGAGACCCCTGCGCGATCCTCTCCGGCGATTCCCAGCGCCAGACTCACGGAGGACATGTGGAAGCGGCCGAAGCCCGGGTTCAGAAGATCCTCGAGGGGAGCAAGCAGTTCCTCGTTCCCCATTACCAACGCCCCTACTCATGGCAGGAGAAGCAGTGGGCGACCCTCTGGAGCGACGTGCTCGAACTCGTTGCGGATCCAGAGTCACAGCCTCACTTCCTCGGCTCCGTGGTCACGTCGCCGGCCCGCTCGGTGCCGGAGGGTGTAGAGAAGCGCCTCCTCATCGACGGCCAGCAAAGGCTCACCACGCTCCTCGTGCTCCTCACCTTGCTGCGGGACCGCTCGCGCGACGCCGGTCTCACCCGTCTCGCGGCGCGCATTCAGGACCTGATCACGAACCCTCACGAAGACGGCAACGAACGCTTCAAGTTGCTCCCCACGCAAGGGGAAGACCCTGGCGAGAGCGACCGGGAGACCTTCGTTCGACTCGTGGAGAGCGTGCCGATCAGCTCCGACACTGGCATCGCCGCGGCTTACGCCTTCTTCGACAAGAAGCTACGGCGGGACGATGCCCCCGACCTGGAGGTGCTGTTCCGCACGCTCACGATGCGCCTCACCCTGGTCAGCATCATCCTCGGCGACCACGACAACCCGCATCGGATCTTCGAGAGCTTGAACGGTAAGGGCCGTCCTCTCTCGCAGGCCGACCTCATCCGCAACTACTTCTTCATGCGGATCCACGAGCGCGAACACGAGCGGGCCTACAAAGATCACTGGCGCCCGATGCAGCGGCGCGTCGGCGAGGAGGCCCTCACGGACTTCGTGCGTCACTACCTGATGCGCAGCGGTCAGCTCGTGCGGGAGACTGACGTCTACGCCGAGCTGAAGTCCCGGATCGACGCCGAGCGCCCCTTCGAACCCGCTCGCCACCTCAAGGACCTGGCCCGCTTCGCAGAGTTCTACGCGCTGCTCTTGAGGCCGGAGGGGATGCCGGTCGTCCGCATCCAGGAGCGCCTCGCGCGGCTCAACCGCCTGGAGGTGACCGTCGCGTACCCCTTTCTCCTGAGCGTCCTCGCGGATCGCGCGGAGGGGCGACTCAGCGACGAGCAGACGGTCGCGGTGCTCGATGCGGTGGAAGGATACGTCATCCGGCGCTTCGTCTGCGGCGTCCCGACGCACGGGCTGAACAAGGTCTTCCCCCCGCTTCACGCGACGGCGTTGCGCGCGGGTGGAGACTTCGTCGGCGCGGTGAAGGCGACGCTTGCCGCGAGTCCGCGCAACTACCCGCGCGACGCTGCCTTTCGAGAGCGACTCAAGACCGCTCGGCTCTACGGCGGGGGTGAGCGTCGCGACAAGACGCGGCTGATTCTCGATCGCCTCGAAGCCGCTCACGGGCACAAGGAGGCCGTGTCGGGCGATGCGCTCACGATGGAGCACGTGATGCCCCAGGAGCTG
>JBILLV010000417.1:0-7260 GCA_044375895.1 Polyangiales bacterium
GGCGGCAGCAGGTCGCCCACCAGCTCGGCGAAGAGCAGGATGGTCGCGGGCGTCTGCTCGGCGGGCTTGAGCACCACGGCGTTGCCCGCGGCCAGCGCCGGGGCGAGCTTCCACGCGGCCATGAGGAGGGGGAAGTTCCACGGGATGATCTGGCCGACGACGCCGAGGGGCTCGTGGAAATGGTACGCGACCGTGTCGGCGTCGAGCTCGGAGAGCCCGCCCTCCTGCGCGCGGATGCAGCCCGCGAAGTACCGGAAGTGATCGATCGCGAGCGGGAGGTCGGCCGCCATCGTCTCGCGGATGGGCTTGCCGTTGTCCCAGGTCTCCGAGAGGGCCAGGCGCTCGAGGTTCTGCTCCATCCGGTCGGCGATCTTGTTGAGGATGATCGCCCGCTCGGTCACCGAGGTGCGGCCCCACGCGGCCTTCGCGCGGTGCGCGGCGTCGAGGGCGGCCTCGATGTCCTCGGAGCTCGAGCGCGGGATCTCGCAGAAGGCCTCGCCCGTCACCGGCGAGATGTTCTCGAAGTAGCGCTCGCGCTTCGGCGCCACCCACTCGCCGCCGATGTAGTTGGCGTAGCGGGACTTGTACGTGAGGAGCGATCCGGACTTGTTGGGTGCGGTGTACATGGGCCTCCGAGGGGAATGAGCGGTGACGGTGGCGTCGCGGACGACGCGGGCGGTCGTCCGCGACAGGCCCTCCCCCTACGCACCCCGCAGACCAACGCCAGAACGCTTGTTTTGTAGGGTTCTTCGCCTCAGGTGGTGGCGCGGACCGCGACGCACCTGTTGCGTATCGCAACAGGTGTCGCGCCCGACGAGCGCGCTGACAGGGCGCGGCGAAGCGCGTACGCTCACCCCGCAGGAGGCCGCGCATGATCGAGCTGGTCGAACCCTTCCAAGGCTTCTGGGACCGCTTCGTCGCCGGCGCCCTGCGGGGCGAAGAAGGCCGCCCCGGCGCCGTCCTCAGCGCCTGGACACGCGCGCGCGGCTACGGCCTGCGCGCCGACGGCGAGGCCCCACCCGAGTGCGTCCGCGACTGCGACTTGCAGGTGCGACGCGACGCGAGCGGCGCCGCCCTCGCCGAGTGCGCGTCGGTGCTCGGATCCCTCGCCGACGGCCTCTCGTCGCGCGGCGTCCTCGCCCTCTTCGCCGACCACGACGGGGTGATCGTCCAGTCGCTCGGCGGCGGCGCCTTCCGGCACACGGCCGCCGAGACCCGACTCGTCGAGGGAGCCCGCTGGGACGAGCCCTCGCGCGGCACCAACGCGATCGGCACGGCGCTCGCCGAAGGCGCCCCGGTCGCCGTCATCGGCCGAGGCCACTACGAGCGCGTCAACCACTCGCTCTTCTGCTACGCCGCGCCGGTGCGCGACGCGTACGGCGACGTGGTGGGCGTGCTGGACGTCTCGGGCCCCATCGCCGCCCACGACCGCATCGTCGGCGTCGCCGCCCACGCCGCCGCCGCCGCCATCGAGCGCGCCCTCCGCCACCGCGCCTACGCGCAGGCCAGCGCGGGCGGGCTCCGCGTCGTCGAGCGCCTCGTCGGGGCCGCCGGCAACGCCGCCGTGGTGTTCGAAGCCAACGGCTTCGCCCGCGTCGCCAACGACCACGCCCGCGCCCGCTTCGGCGCGGCCCTCGACGGCCCCGACGCGTGCGGGCGGGTGCTCGGGGTGTCGTGGGGCGAGCTCGTCGCCTGCGCGGCGGGGAGAGGCTCCGCCGCGCTCGCGCGCCGCTGCGAGCGTGACGGGCTCCGGGTCGAGCTGGAGGCCATCGCGGGGGCCGACGGGCGCGCCCTCGCGGTGCTGGCCCTCCTCTCCGAGGCGCCGCGCATCACGGTGAAGCCCGCGCGCTCGCCCGACCCCGGCGCCCACTCGGCCTTCGACGTGGTGCTCGGCTCCGACCCCGCGCTCACCCGCGCGCGGGCCGACGCCTCGCGCTTCGCGAAGACGCCGCTACCTGTTCTCCTCCTCGCGGAGACCGGCACCGGGAAGGAGCTCTTCGCCCGCGCGATCCACGCGGCGAGCGCGGCCGCGCGCGGACCCTTCGTCGCCATCAACTGCGGCGCCCTCTCGCCGTCGCTCCTGGAGAGCGAGCTCTTCGGCTACGGCGACGGCGCCTTCACGGGGGCGCGGCGCGGCGGGAGCGACGGGCGGCTCGCGGCGGCCGACGGCGGCACGCTCTTCCTCGACGAGGTGGCCGAGATGCCCGACGCGCTCCAGGCCTCCCTCCTGCGCGCCCTCGAAGACGGCACGTACACCCGCCTCGGGGAGTCGCGCGCGCGGCGGTCGCGCTTCCGCCTCGTGGCCGCCACCTGCCGCGACCTCGTCGCGATGGTGCGCGAGGGCGCCTTCCGCAAAGACCTCTTCTTTCGCATCCAGGGCGCCGTGGTGACGCTCCCGGCGCTCCGCGATCGCAGCGACCGGGTCGAGCTCGCCCGCGCGCTCCTCGCCCGCCAGGCCGCCCGCGACGGCGCCGCGCCGCGCACGCTCTCCGCCGACGCCGAGCGCTGGATCGACGCCCACGACTGGCCCGGCAACGTCCGCGAGCTCGTCCACGCGCTCGACCACGCGGTGGCCCTCTCGGATGGAAGCCCGGTGCTCGAACGCGCCCACCTGCCCGCCCCGATGCTTCACGCGGCCGCGGCGCCGACGAGCTCGCGCAAGGACGCCCTCCGCGGCGCCCTGGAGCAGGCGCTCGACCTCGCCCAGGGCAACATGAGCGACGCCGCGCGGCGCCTCGGCGTGGCCCGCAGCACGCTCTACCGCATGATCGAGCGCTACCTCCCCGACCGCGCGCCCCGCCGCGGGTGAGACGTCAACCCACGCACCACGCTCGCTCGACGAAGGCGCCCTCCGCCGGGTCGTACGCGAACACCCGGTGCGCGTCGACCACACCGCCCGCCCGCACGCTCATCACCCACCACACCACCTGCGCCAGCAGCGCCCCCTCCCCCATCGCCTGACGCGCATCCTCCGCGCTGAAGTACGCGCCGCGGTCGCAGTGCGAGTGGTAGAGCCCCTTCACCGGCCGCCCCCCTCCGTCACCACACGCGATCGCATCGAACACCCGCCCGCCGTGCATCACGTACGCCTCGCGCGCCGTCCGCGGAAAGGCCTCTGGATCCGCCGCGTGGTAGCGATCGGCGAGGTTGTCGAAGGGCATCGCCGCGTCGACGCGCCCCACCTCACCCGCGGGGCCTGAGAGCAACCCGCAGCACTCGACGGGGTAGCGCTGCCGCGCGTGACGCTCCACCGCGTCGAGCGCCGCGCGGGTGACGGTGAGCGTCCCCATGAGCCAGGGCTTCACGCGATGCGGGCGGCCTCCGGCGGGCGCGCCGTGAGGACGGTCTTGTACGCGTACACCATCCCGAGCAGGAGCACGGCGTGGACGGCCCCCGCGGTGGCCACGAGCTGCGTGGTGTGGAGCGAGCGCGAGGCGTCGCGGCCGCCCAGCCCGACGAGCCACGTCCCGGTCGCCGCGTTGGCCGCCACCAGCCCGTGGAGCGCGAGGGAGACGAGCGCGGTCGTGCGCGTGCGGGCGAAGACGCGGAGCGGGTCGCGCGCGAGGAGGTCGTTGCCCGCGCGCATCACCGAGGCCGCGAGGAGCATCGCGAGCACCGGGCCGACGGCGCCCCCGGCGGTGAAATACCCGAGCATCGTGTGGAGCGTGGGGACGGCGATCGCGTCGGTGCCCGCGTTGGCGAGGTAGAGCGCCGTCGCCAGCAGCGCGAAGGTCACCAGGCGCCCGTACGCGATGCAGCTGAACACCATGAAGCGGAGCGGGCCCGGCGCCACCGCGAGGTGACCGACGGAGACGTTGCCCTCGCGGTAGGCCCCCTCCCCCGCCGTGATGGGCGGCAGGTGGACGAGCTGCCAGCGACGCCGATGGCTGCGCTCCCGCAGGACGTACGAGCCGACCGAGGTGAGGAGCACCAGCGTCGAGAACAGCACCCAGGGCATCGGCAGGGAGTCTCTCGCGAACGTCCGAGGCTGGGAAGGGGGCACTGTGATATGTCGCGCCCATGAGACCCGTCGCCCCCCTCATCTTCCTCACTGGATGCGGCCTCCTCGGCAACTCGAGCGCCACCACGCCCACCGCGTCAACTGCCACCGCGGGAGCGTCCGCGACGGGCACCTCGACCGCGACGGCCCCGACGCCCGCCCCGGTCGACGACGAGGTGCGCGCCCTCGTGACGAGCGCTCTGACGCCGCAGATGTGTCCGCGGATGCTGGGGTCGTTCATCGGGCTACCGGGGGAAGGGAACGCGTCGGGTCCCGCCGCGGGCGCGCTCCCCTCGGCCGGGCGCTGGTGGATTCGAAGCTGCGATGCCCGCACGCAGGGGGATCGCATCGTCCTCTCCATCGGCGGCCCGGGGTGGACGTGGATCGACCGCGAGACCAGCGGCTTCCGCGTGCGGCAGTACCTCCTCTTCGAAGCCCAGGCCGAGCTCGGCGCCGACATCGCCGTGGGCTACGAGCGCACGTCGCGCACCGCCACGCTGTGGATGCGCCCGGCCGAGGGCGTGCGGGCCACCATCACCCCGCGCGGCGTGGTGAGCGCGGAGGCGACGGGCTTCTTCTCCAGCGTGCTCGGCGGGGTCGCGGCGGCCACGGGCAACAGCATCAGCGAGCGCGCCCGCCAGCAGGCCGGTGAGCTCGGCTCGACGATGCTCCGCGACCGCCTCGCCGTGGGCTTCACGATGACGCTCGCGCTCGACCGCAACCAGGTGGACTTCATGGTGGGGTCGCTGCAGCGGGGCGAGGTTCCCGAGCGCCCGTACCCGCCGACGACGCACGCCCCGTGGGTCATCAACCAGCGCTCGACGGTGTGGCCGGGCGGCCTCGACGTGGTGGGCCCCGTCGACCCGCGCAACGGCCGCCTCGGCATCGACCTCGCGCTCGAAGAGGGCGACGGCGCCACCGTGCGCGCCACCTGCGCCGAGACCCTCACCCGCTACTTCGACGCCCGCTTCCGCACGCCCGACATCGCCCCGCCCGCGCCGCCCGCGGGCGTCGTCGTCGCCGAGCTCTCCGCCGGCGCCGAACCGCAGCACCTCACCCTCCCGGAGGCCGTCCCTGGCGGCCCCTGTTCGCTCCTCCTGACGATCGCTCCGCGCGGCGCCAACCTGCCCGCGCGCCTGCGCTACCGGGTCGCCCCCGAGGCGCCCGGCGCGGCCGCGACGCCCACCACCCGGCGCGTGCGCATTCAGGTGGTGGGCGCCACCGTCTCCCACGAGAACGCCAGCGGGCACGCCTGGGACCTCGTCGGCGGCGAGGCCGACCTCACCGCGGTGACCGCGTCCATCCCCCTCGGCCGCGCGATCGACACCGCCCCCGTCATCGCCGACCGCGACAACACCACCTGGAACCGCTGGCTCCCCGGCAACTACGACGTCGCCCGCGACCTGCCCCTGCGCTTCAGCGTGTTCGACGACGACGCCACGACGCGCGAGCTCATCGGCGTCGCCGACCTCGACGCGGCGCGGGTCCCTGCGGCGACGGGAGACTTCACGCTCCCGCTCCGCTCGGAGGGGGCGGTGCCGCGACAGACGGGGACGCTGCGGCTCCGCGTCGAGGTGCTTCCGTAGCGTGCGTTACGCGGCGGCGGGCTTCGGCGACCGGCGCGCCCGGAGCCGACGGATGAGCCGCCACCCGAGCCAGAGGCCCACCGCGCCGCACACCGCGCCGAGCACCGGCAGAAAGATGGCGAGGAGCGAGCCGCCGAACGCGATGACGTCTTCAACGAGGCTCACCACGGGCGTGCCGACCCCGAGGGTCGACGTGGTGACCACTGGGCGGGCGGCGGCCTTCGCACCGTGGACGCCGAGGGCCGTCACCAGCCCGGTCGCGAGCCACACAGGCGCCGGGACGCTCTGCACGATGCCCGCCTCGGAGGCGAAGAGCAGCGCCCCCGACGCCGGGCGAATCACCGTCTGGATCACGTCGTTGATGTGGTCGGCGCCGGGCACCTTGTCGACCACCATCTCGACCGCCAGGAGCACGGCGAGGAGCCCGAGGGCCCACGTGCTCGTGAGCGCGTCGAAGGGCGACGCGAGATGAATGACCCCCGCGCGCCCGAGCGACCCCACGAGGAGGAGCGGGATGTACGCGTTGAGGCCCGCGCAGCCGGAGAGCCCGAAGGCCGAGAGGATGTTCAACAGAGCCGCCATGGACACGCTCCTTCCGCGGGCCGATGAACGTACCCGCGGTGCGGCGAAGTTACCGCGGCGGCGCGACTTCGGTGTGAAATCAGGACACGCGTAGCCGCCTGATTTCGTTCCTCGTGGGGGGCCAATGCGGGCACACTGCGCAGTCGGGCAGGCGTGACCGGTCTCGGGCCGTGCTCGCCTACACCTCGGCCCGGCAGGGCTTTGTGCACAGGAGACGCGCGATGAGACGTGGTCCAGGGATTCGAATGCTCCACGCGCTGGGGCTGGTTCTCGCGGTGTTCGCCGCGGGGTGTGACAGCGCACCGGTGGTGGGCGGTCAGCTCGATACGGGCACGACCGACGGGTCGATGGACGTGGCCTGCGCGGCGCCGATGAGCGTCTGCAGCGACCGCTGCGTTGACACCATGGCCGACCGCGCCCACTGCGGCGGCTGCGGTCGCCAGTGTACCGGCGCGCAGGTGTGCGTGATGGGCCGCTGCGACGTCGGCTGTCCCTCGGGGCAGACGGCGTGCGGCGGCGCGTGCGTCACCACGCGCACCGACCGCGCGAACTGCGGCGCCTGCGGCAACGCGTGCCCCGCGGGGCTCGTGTGCTCCGAGGGGCGCTGCACCAACGAGTGCGGCGCCGGGCTCGCGTCCTGCGGCTCCAACGACAACGACGCGGGGCCCGGCGACGCCGGGGCGATGGCCTACTGCGCCGACACGCGCGCCGACCGCCTCAACTGCGGCGCGTGCGGCAACGCGTGCCCCGCGGGTCAGGTGTGCGCGGGCGGCGCGTGCATGGTGTCGTGCACCGAGGGGCAGGTGGAGTGCTCCGGCGCCTGCCGCGACCTCCAGACCGACTTGAACCACTGCGGCGCCTGCGGGATGGCCTGCGCGGCCGGCCAGGTGTGCGCCGCCGGTCGGTGCGCGCTGACCTGCACCGCGGGCTTCTCCAACTGCTCCGGCACCTGCCGTGACACGCAGACCGACAACGCCCACTGCGGCGCCTGCGGGATGACCTGCGCGGCCGGGCAGGTGTGCTCCGCGGGGGCGTGCGCGGTGTCGTGCGGCGCGGGCCTGGACAACTGCATGGGCACCTGCCGCGACCTCG
>JBILLV010000007.1:0-80427 GCA_044375895.1 Polyangiales bacterium
TATCGCGGGAGCGATCGGGCCGCGGCTTCACGTCGCCCCGAAGGGAGCGCCTCTAAGGCCTCCAGCGACGGATGACGAACCGTATCGCGGAAGCGATCGGGCGAAGCTTCTCGCCGCTCCGTTGGGGGCGCCTCTAAGGCCTCCAGCGACGGATGACGAACCGTATCGCGGAAGCGATCGGGCGAAGCTTCTCGTCGCCCCGTTGGGAGCGGCCCGACGGCCTTCAGCGACGGACGACGGACCGTATCGCGGGAGCGATCGGGCGTGGCTTCTCGCCGCCCCGAACCGCTACCCCCAATCCCACCCCAGCCCCCTCACGTCAGGCGGCCCACCAAGCCCGCCGCGAGGCAGATCGCGCAGAGCGCTCCGAGCATCGCGAGGATCACGTACTTCCCCTTCACCAGGGTGCGCGGCGCCCCCGGTGTTCGCAGCCTCGGCGCGCGGTACGGCATCGCTCGGAGGTTACACGCCGCCGCCGCGGCTTCAAACCCCGACGCTGTCGCCCGACGCGAAGCCCAGGTTGCGCGGCGCGCGAGGGAGCGGCTGGGACACCGTGGTCCGTGGTGGCCACCTCGTCGCCGACGACCTCGAGCGCGACCTCGTCGACGGCGACGCTCCCCTCGCCGTTCAGTATCACCCCGAACGCGACGACCTCGGCCTCCGCCGCCACGTCGAGCACCACGACGTAGCGGGCCCACCCCGTGGTCCCGCGGATCGGGCGAGCGCTCATGTTGTCGAACGCCAGCATCCGCCGCGCCGGGCCGTCGACCCGCATCCAGAGGCCGCACCACTCGCTCACCCCTTCGCTCCGCAGCCACGCGGTCAGCCGGACGCGCCGCCCGCGGTACCCCTCCGGCACGAATTCCTGCATCAGCGTCCCGAAGCCTGGCGGCGCCTCGCGCACCGAGCGGAGCTCGCACGCGGTGCCACCGCCGCGGTCGCTCGGCGCCGTCGAAGTGTCGTAGCGCGCGGGCGCCGTCCCCGCGATGAACCATCCCGCCCGTGCTGCCATGGTGATCCTCCGTGGAGGGTTCTTGTGAGCCTGTCCGCCCGCGTCAAGGTCACGGCGCCGTCCCGCTGTGGTAGGGACTGTCCTCGTGACAACCCCTCGCGTGATCCAGACCCGCGGCCGCTGCGTCGAGTCCGAGCACCCCTTCTCCGCCGTCGCGGTGCTTGAGGGGGAGGTCGTGTGGCACGTCGGCGACGACCGGGAGACCACCTTCCGCTCGGCCTCCAAGCCCCTCCAGCTCGCGTGCTCGCTCGCGGCGCTCGGCGACCCCGAGGTGCCCGACACGTGGCTCGCGGTCGGCGCCGCGTCGCACTCCGCCGAGCCCGTCCACCTCGCCCTCGTGACCGACATCCTCGCGCGCTTCGAGGTCTCCGCGTCGGGGCTCCGCTGCGGCGCGCACCCGCCCGTCCACACCCCGAGCGCCGAGGCCATCCTCCGCGCGGGCGGCGCCTTCACCGACCTGCACAACAACTGCTCGGGCAAGCACGCCTTCATGCTCGCGGCCTCGCACCGCGCGGGCTGGGACGAGGACTACCGCCCCATCGAGCACCCGCTCCAGCAGCGCATCGCCGCGCAGCTCGCGGGGTGGATGGAGCACACGCCCACGCAGGCGATCGACGGCTGCGGCGTGCCGACCTTCGTGCAGCCGCTCTCGGCGGTAGCGCGGGGGTGGGCACGCGTGGCGGAGGCGATGGACGACGTCACCCGCCGGCGTGGCGACGACCCGTGGACCGCGCGGCTCGGGCGCATCGGCCACGCGATGGCCGCGCACCCGGAGCTCACCTCGGGGACGGGTCGCCTCGACCTCGACGTGGTGCGGGCCGCGCACGAGCCGATGGCCGTGAAGATCGGCGCGATGGGGCTCTTCTGCATTGCGCTGCCGGCGCGGCGGACGGCGGTGGCGGTGAAGGTTCACTCCGGGGCGGGCGAGGCGCTGCCGGCCCTGGTGGCGTGGGCGCTGGCGGAGGCGGCGCCGGGGGCGTGGCGCGAGCCCGACGGGTGGGAGCTGCGGCTGGTGCGCAACGTGGTGGGCCGCGAGGTGGGGCGCTGGGAGGTCGCGGGCTGAGCGGGGGGCGGCGACGCGGCCTGCCGTCCGGTGGACGCGGGCGCGGAATTCTTCTATCTGCCGCCCGAGCCAGGAGGCAGAAGATGACCCGACGCATTCTGTATCTCGCCCCGCTGCTCGCGATGGCCTGTTCACCCCATGCGCCGACGGGCGGGGACGATCCGGTTGACGGAGCCGCGACCGATCGCGCGGACGCCTTCATCGCCGACACCTCGACCGACGCCGCGACGGACACCCTCGCGACGACGGACGCGGGCGCGGATGCCAGCGCCGCCGATGCCTCCGAGGTCGCCGCGGACGCCGCTTCCGCAGACGCTGCAGTTGCCGACGCAACCATCGATGCGACCGTTGCCGACGCGACCGCCGACGCTTCCGCGGACGTCGTGCTCGACACGGGCGCAGTCGCCGACGCCGCCCTGGATGCACGCGCGGACGCCCCCGCGCTCGACGCCCCGCGCGAAGCTGCCACCGCCGACATCCCCGTCGACCTCGCCCCCGATCGGCCGGGCGACGGCGCCCCCGAAGTCGCCGTGTGCACCCCGGGCGCGCGGGCCTGCGATGGAACCACCGTCGCGCGCGTCTGCAACAGCGCCGGATCGGCCTGGGACCTCACGACCTGCGCGGCGCGGACCACCTGCGTCGCGGGCGTGTGCACCCCTCAGGCGTGCACGCCGGGCGCGCGCGACTGCGCGTCGCTCACGATGCGCCGCACGTGCAGCGCCGACGGCCTCACGCAGTCGTTGACGGCGTGCGCGGCGCGGGAGTCGTGCAGCGCCGGGACCTGCCGCGCCTGGACGTGCACGCCCGGCACCGGCACCTGCCTGTCGTCCTCGATGGCGAGCCTCTGCAACGCCGACGGCCTGGGATCGACCACCACGACGTGTCCATCCGGGGCGAGCTGCACCGCGGGTCGCTGCGGCGCCTGGCGGTGCACCCCCGGCGCGGTGACCTGCGCGGGGACGGTCCGCGAGGTCTGCAACGCCGATGGAAAGACCACCACCAGCACCCCGTGCCCGGCGCGCGCGAACGGGACCGCGACCTGCGCCGCGGGGGCGTGCGGCGTCACCTGCGACGCGGGCTTCGGGGACTGCGACGGCAACGCCGCCAACGGCTGCGAGGTCGACCTGCGCGGCGACGCGCGCCACTGCGGCTTCTGCAGCAACGTGTGCCCCGCCGCGGCCAACGCGACGGGCGGGTGCAGCGCGGGCTTCTGCGCGCGCACCTGCAACGCGGGCTTCACCAACTGCGACGGCTCGTGGACCAACGGCTGCGAGGTCGCGACCGCGACGGACGTCAACCAGTGCGGCGCGTGCGGCGTCCGCTGCGTCGGCGCCAACGCGACGATGGCCTGCGCGGCCGGGCGCTGCGCGGTCGCCTCCTGCGCGGCGGGCTTCGCCAACTGCGACGGGGTCGCCACCAACGGCTGCGAGGTCGACACCCGCGGCGACATCCGCAACTGCGGCGCCTGCGGGACGGTGTGCGCCGCGGGCTCGGCCGGCACCACCGCGGCGTGCGCGTCGGGCACCTGCGCGCTCACCTGTGGAGCGGCCACGGGCAACTGCGACGGCCTGGCGTCCAACGGCTGCGAGGTCGACCTCAACGCCGACGCCCGCCACTGCGGCGCTTGCGGTCGCGCGTGCAGCGCGGGTTTGACGTGTGTCGTCGGCGTCTGCGCGCTGGCCCCGCCGCCGCCGCTGAACACACCCCGCTACGACCACGCCGCCGTCACCACCGCGGGCGGCACGGTGGCCGTGATGGGCGGCTACGACACGGCGGTGCTGTCGTCGCTGGAGGTGTACACGCCCTCGACCAACACCTGGGCGCCGCGCCAGTCGATGCCAGGGGCCATTCGAAGCCACGCCGCGGTGGCGCTGCCCGACGGGCGCGTGCTCGTGGCGGGCGGGGTGGAGTTCAGCACCTCGTACACGCGGGCGGCGCTGATCTACACGCCGTCGACCGACACGTGGGAGGGGACCTCGCCGCTGCTCACGGGCCGATCGAATCCGGCGATGGCGCGCGGGCTCGACGGTCGCGTGTACATCTTCGGCGGCTCGACCTCGGCGCCTGCCGTCACCGCGAGCGTCGAGATGTGGGACCCGACGACGGGCCTGTGGACCGCGCGGACCCCGGCTCCGACGGCCCGATCGAGCGCTCGCGCCTACACGGGGGCCGACGGTCGCATCTGGGTGATGGGCGGCGTCTCGGGCACCGCCGCCGCGCCCGTCTACCCGCTGACCATCGACGTCTACACCCCCGCCACCGACTCGTGGACGACCGCGTCGGTGGCCTTCCCGGCGGCGCGCTACGGCTTCGGCGCGACGGTCGGTACGGACGGTCGCTTCTACGTCCTCGGCGGCTACACGCCCATCAGCGGCGGCCTGAGCGCGTCGCGCACCGTGACCGCCCTCGACCCGCGGACGGGCGTGTTCACCTCGCTCGCGCTGATGCCGCAGAGCCGCTCGACCCCCGCTGCGGCGACGCTCCCCGACGGGCGCATCCTGGCGATCGGCGGCAACGTCACGGGCTTCGGCTCCACCAACCGCGTCGACGTCTACAACCCCATCACCAACGCCTGGCGATAACCTACGGCTGCGTCCGCGGGCGCAGCGCCGCCACCACCCGCGCCACCCCCGCGTCGCTGACCTCCGCGTGGACGGACTCGACGACGCGGCCCGAGGGGTCGACGACCCACACCCACGGGGTCTCTGTCTCCGGGAGACCGAGCGAGCTCGCCAGGGAGCCGTCGCGCGAGAACCACACCTCCGTCCAGCGGCTCCGCGGCGTCGTCTCCTGCACCCGCGAGACGAGCGTCGACGTGAGGAGCAGCGGGAAGAGGTCGAGGGCCACCAGGGTGATGATCCGGGCGTTGGGGGCCGCCGCGCGCATCCGGCGGTTCCACGCGGAGACGGCGTCGCCAGCGTCCTTGTCGCTCATGACAAACGCGACGGTGTACTGCCCCGTGAGGTTGCGCTGCGTCCGCGCCGTCCCCGTCAGGTCATTCACCGTAAACGACGGAACCGCCTGCCCCACCCCGGGTGTGGCCCACGCCGTCGCCGTGAGCACCAGGGCCGTCATCACCGCGAGAATCGTTCGCCTGCGTACCATGCTTCTCAGATGCTACCGCAGCGACGCAGGTGGCGTCACAACAGGTAGTCGACGTTGATATCCACGTGGGGCCCCACCCCCACGAAGCCCGGCGGCGCGGTATTTCCCGCAAAGAGCGCGGCCTGTACCTGCGCGCCGCCCCCGAGGGAGAGGAGCCAGCGCTCCCCCAGCGACCACGTGTAGCCCGCGCTCATCCCGAGGCTGACGGCGAGGCCGGTGAGCTGTTCGTCCCCGCGCGGCGCGAGCACGACGCCCGCTTGCACGAAGGGGGAGACCCAGAAGCCCACCCTCCCCTCGCCCTCGGGGTGGAAGAAGGGACGCACGCGCAGCACGGCCCCGCCCACGTCGCGCTGGAGGCCGCCGCCGAGGCCGAAGAGGTCGCGGTTGACGTCCCAGGGCACGTAGAGCCCAGCGCTCGCCTGGAGGCTCACGTCGCAGCCGAGGCTCCGGTCGAAGCCGACGGCCACGAGGTGGAGCCCGAGGTCGGCGACGAGGGCGTTGCGCCGCGGGTCGCAGCGCGGCGGGTCGGCGCACGCGAGCGAAGGGAGCGCGAGGGAGGCGACGGAGGCCACGAGGGCGACGAAGCGGCGCATGGGACGGCGATCGTGCACGGACGCGACCGGAGCGGCGAGAGGAATCTACGGGTGGTGCTGCGCGCTCCGCGCGAGGTGGAGCTGGCCGGTGACCGCGGTGCCGCGACCGTACGTCCCCACCCACACCTCGTACTGTCCCCGCGCCACGCTCGTGAGGTCGACCAGCGGATTGCGGTTGCCCGAGCGGGGGTCGAAATTGTCGTTGCAGGTCCAGCTGTCGTCGGGGCCGTGGACGACGAGGGTGGTGTCGACGGAGGAGGTCACGTACGCCCGGAGCAGGGGCAGCGGCGCCCCCACGCGGAGGATGACGTCGGGCCGTCGCGTCACGAGGCCGCCGCACCCGCGCGAGAGGAGCCGCGACTCCACCTCGCCGCCGGTGCGCGGGGTGAGCTCGAGGTCGATGGGCTCGGGGATGAAGCCGGGGGCGAGCTCACGGACCCCGAGGGCCGCCGCCGCGCCGCCCGTCTCCACGAGGGACGAGCGCGTGAAGTGGAGCGTCCCCGACACCGGCGAGCTGGGGTTGAACCCGCCCACCCACACCTCGTACTGGCCCGCCGTGACGTCGGTAAGGTCGAGGAGCGGGTTGAACGACCCGAAGGAGTCGTCGTCGCAGCGCCACGTGTCGTCGGGGCCGTGCACCAGCAGCGTGGTGTCGACCGTGGACGTCACGTACGCCCGCAGAAGCGACATCGGCGCGCCGACGCGGAGGACGAGGTCGGGACGTCGATCGACGCGCCCCGCGCAGCCCGGCTGGATGAAGCGCCCCTCCACCGACCCCGCCGGGCGCTGCGGGATGACCACGTCCATCGGGTCGGGGCTGAACGAGGGGGTGATCTCCCGGACGCCCAGCGTCCCCGCGGCTCCGCCTGTCTCGACGAGCGGAGCGCGGGTGACGTGGAGCGTTCCGCCGATGTCGGCGCCGAGCTTCGAGCCCACCCACACCTCGTACTGCCCGGCGGGGGCGTCGCGCAGCATCACGAGGGGATCGCCGCCGCCGCGCGCGTCGTTGCAGCGCCAGCGGTCGTCGGGCGTGCGGACCACCAGCGTCGACTCCGCGGTGGTGGTCGCCGACAGACGGACGAGCGGGAGCGCGCTCGGGAGCCGCACGATGAGGTCGGGCTGACGGGGCGCGGTGCCGAGGCACGACTCGCCCAAGAGGTGGAGGTCGACGTCGCCTTGCGCGCGCGGCGCGAGCGGGAGGTCGAGGGTCTCGGGCGAGGTGTCGGTGAGCTCCTGCACGCCCGCCCGCGCGCTGTCACCGCGCGTCTCCACGAAGGGGACCGACGCGACGTGGAGCTCGCCGCTGACGGTGGTGGCGCCGCTGTTGGCGCCGATCCAGATGTCGTACTGGCCGACCCCGGCGTTGGTGAGGAGCACCTGCGGGTTGGTGACGCCGAAGGAGCCCTCGCAGCGCCAGCGCCCGTCGGCGCCGTTGACGACGAGCGTGGCGCCGCTGAAGGCGATGTTCGGGCGGCCCTCGGTGGGGGCGCTCGCGTCGCGCGCGCCGGTGACCCACACGCGGAGGGCGGGCACCTCGCTTCGTACGCGGAGGATGATGTCGGGGCGCTGCGCCACCCAGCCGCCGCGGCACGCGAAAGTGAGCGACTGGCTGGCCGCCACCGCGCCCGTCGTGGTGAAGGGGAACACCATCGTCGCGCCGGGCGCCGTGGGGCGGAAATCGTGGACCCCCTGCGTGGCCGCGCGGCCCGCGACGCGGAGGGCGCTCTGCGCGTAGAGGGCGCGCGAGGCGGCCCCGAGCGCGAGGAGCGAGAGGAGGGCGACGGTGTGCTTCGAAGGGGTCTTCATGGCGCTCCTCACAGCCGGCTCAGGTAGTCGCCGAGGGGGACAGACGCGCCCGCCGTGATGCCGAAGCCCACCGAGTCACCCGACGAACCGGGCGGGTAGACGAGGGCGACGGGGGCGATGAACACCTCCAGCAGCTCGTAGAGGTCGAGGGCCGCGAAGCCGCCGAAATAGAACGCCTCGGACTCGCGCGAGTCGAGCACCAGGCGGTAGAGCAGCCCCGAGCCGAAGAGCCCCGCGCGGAAGCCCAGTCGGTCGCGCGCGAAGGAGGGCGAGGCGACGCCAATGCCGATCTGTTCGGCCATGAAGGGGACGAAGCGGGTGTCGAAGCGGCCGTCGGGCTGGGGGCTGATCGTGAGCATCTCGCCGAGGCCGATGGTGAGGTGGAAGTACGCCCGCCACTCGCGACGTCGCCGGAAGTCATCGCCGAGCGCGCCGAGCGTGCGGACGAGGCGGTCGGAGTCGATGGTGACCCGCGCGTCCTGCACGTCGGTCACCTCGCGGAGCACCGCCGTGATGCGCTGGAGCCAGCACGCGAGGGAGCGCTCGTCTTCGTCGCACCACCGAGCCCGCGCGGGAGCCACGCCGAGCGACACCACGATGTCTTCGGGCGAGATGTGCTCCAACATCACGAGCATGGTCTCGACGGTGATGGGCCGGTCGAGGGGGATGATCGCGAGGATGGGGCCGAGGCGGGAGATCACCGGACCGCCGAGCGAGCGGAGGGCGTTGAAGGCGCTGCCGACGTTGGTGACGCCGCGGTCGCGCAGGGCCTCGATGTCGAGCGCCCCGGCGATGCGCAGCATGCGGGCGATCCCCGTGAGCGCCCGGTGCGTCGACTGGAAGCCCGCCGCCAGAGGACGGGCCCCGGGCTGTCGTTGCCACACCGCCTGAATCGCCGGCCGCTGGAACTCCCGCTCCACCGCGTCGAGGGCGGTGCGGAGGTTCTGGAGCCCCGTGACGAGCTCGCTGGCCCGCTCCAGGTTGATGGCGGCGATGTCGAGCCCAGGGGCTCCGGGGTACGAAGCCGTCCGCAGCGCGGGGACGGCGGCTTCGAGCGCTTCGATGCTGCGGTGGGCGGCGTCTCCCGCGGCGGCGAGGGATTCGAAGGCCGCGTCGAGGTCGGCCGCGGCGGCGGCGTCGGCGGGGAAGAGCCGGTCGAGCATGGCGGGGGCGCACAGGATCTCGTCGCGCGCGGTGCCGGGCTCGGCGGCGGCGGCGCGGTCGAGGCCGCCGCCGATCATCGTGCTCGCCCACTGCGCGATGCTCATGGGCTCGCAGGTGGTCGCGACGCGCCCCGACAGCGCGTACGGGTCGGGACGCGCGGAGAAGGCCGCCAGCGTGCCGTACACCGAAGCCGCCGCCATCGGGACGCGCGCGCGGCTGAGCCGCGTCATCATCGTGACGAGCGCGCGCCGCAGCGCCTCGTGGGCCGGGCCGCGGGGCGGTGGGGCTGCGGCGACGACGGGCGGCGGCGCAGGGGGCACACCAGCGCGGCGCGGGCGGGTCGGGGTCGGGCGGCTGTGCAGCACCTCCGCGCGGAAGGCGGGGAGGGCGGCCTGGACGGCGGCGAGGTCGCGCCACGCGCGGGTCCACTCGGCGAGGTTGGCGAGCTCCTCCCACGCGCTGAGCGAGAGGATGCTCCGACCGAAGGTGCCGAGGTCGCGCGTGGAGAGGACGGTGTTGATGAGCGAGCGGAGCCGGGAGTTCAGCGGCGGTCGCAGGAGGCTCATGATGTCGTGGGCCACCTGGATCGCGCCGACGAGGTCGGTGGTGCCTGACACCCACGCAGCGCGGGCGGCGCGGGCGTCTTCCACGCGTTGACGGGCGAGGGCCAGCTCCTCGGCGGAGGGCTCCTCGGGGGCGGCTTCGGTGCCGCCGTCGGCCGTCGTCGCGGGGGCGGTGGGGGCGGGCTCGGCGGGGCCTTCGACGATCTCGCAGATGGCGTGCAGCGGTGACGACGCGGGAAACGCGCACGACGGGAGCGGCGCCTGGCGGTTGAAGATCTCCGTGCGCCCGAGGCTCCAGAAGGCGAGGTCGACGAGGTAGGCGCGGAGCCGCGTGGCGTCGCCGCTCGTGGTGCGGAGCGGGAGCCAGGGGCGCGGGGCCCCGTCGCCGTGGAGGAAGGCGCACCCGACGGGGCGCGGCGGCGCGGCGGTCGCGGCGACGGAGGACGCCGGGCGCGCGGCGTCGTTGGTGCGGAGGAGCGAGAGTGGGTCGCCGAGTCCACACGCTTCGAGCGAGAGGCGGCCGTCGAGGGACTTGAGGGGGAAGTTGACGCAGGCCTCGCGGTCGAGCCCGGCCTCCTCGCCGTACACCGCGCGGCGCCACGCGCAGGGGTCGACGATGTCGTTGCCCGGCAGGCGGAGGCGCACCACGGCGTCGGCGATGACCGCGCGGGCGAGCGTCGCGACGAGCTGCTCGATGAGGGTGTTCTGCATCCCCGTGCGGTCGGTGAGGAGCGAGGCGACGTCGGAGAGGAGCTGGCGGAGGTACTGACGATCCCCCGCGGGTCCAGCGATCTCGGAGATGGCGTCGGCGACGGCGTGCATGGCGACGCGGCGCGTCCGGTCCATGATGATCTGCTGGAGCACCTCCTGGTTGATGGTGCCGCGCTGGAACGACGTCGTGGCGGGGGTATCGCTGCGGGTCTCGCGGGTGGGCGGACGCGCGGGGTCGGGCGGCGACTCGGCGGCGCGAACCTCCTCACGGACGGCCTCGCCCCAGCGCGCGTCGCTGAAGAACTCGGCTTGAAACAGCGGCGCCGGCGGGGCCTCGGGCGCAGCCACACGGGCGCGGAGCTGGGGGCGGGCAGGCTGCGCCCAGGCGCTCGGCGCGAACAGCACCAGGGCGCACGCGAGGGCGCACAGGCGGAGGATGGATCCCATGACGGGCGGGAACATACCCGTGGCGATGTCGACGTCGAGATGGAAACAGCGAGACCCCAATGGCCTCTCGCGACGCTGTCCACCCGCGACCACCGCGTGGCCAACTTCCGCCACGCCGCCAGCGCTTCGCTGTGGCTCTCTTCACCCGTGAGCCAGCCCACTGCCCCCGTGTCCCTCGCCGACCTCTCCGCCGACTACGCCGCCGAGCTCGCCGCGTGGCGCGTCGCCGTCCGCGCCGTCGCCAGGCATCTCTACCGCGAGCACCTGCGCGACGACGTCACCCGCGCGCCCGCCGCGGCGTCGGGCCTCTTCGCCGAGCGGCTCCTCGACTACCTCCACGACCACGGCGACCTCGTCGTGCGGGACGGACGCGCGGTGGCCACCTTCGACGACGGCCCGATCGACGCGCGGGAGGCCGTCGCCGCGTACCTCGCGGGCTCGGAGCGACGGGCGGGCATCGGGTGGTTTCTCGCGGGGCTCGTCGAGGTGGCGGGCGACGTGCTGCGGGGCCGCGACCTGCTCCGGCTCCTCTACGTCCGGAGCCCGCGCGAAGTGTCGGCCCGCTGGGAGCACGCGATGCTCCACGCGCCCATCCTCGCGCCGTGTCGGGCCTTCGCGGCGCGCTCGGTCGCGGCGGCGCTGACGAAGCCCACCGTGGTGCTCGAAGGCGGCGCGGGCGTCGGCGTGGTGCTTCGAACGCTCCTCGCCGACCCGGCGCTCGCCCCGCGGGCCGCTCACCTCGCGGCGTGGCACTTCACCGAGCTCGACCCGAGCATCCTCGCGCGCGGCCGCGACGCCATCGCCTGCGAGGCGCCGCCGTCCGTGGTCGCCGCGATGCAGTACCGCCGCCTCGACCTCGACGCGCTCCCCGCCGACCCGTCAGCCGCGGGCCTCGCGCCGGGCTCGGTCGACCTCGTGGTGCTCGAGCACGTGCTCTACGACGTCGCCGACCTGCACGGGACGCTCACCGCGCTGCGCGGGCTGCTCGCGCCGGGCGGGGCGCTGGTGTTCACGGGGGCGCTGCGGGGGCGGCCGCGGGACTTCTTTCCGTGCGAGGCGCTCCAGCTCACGCTGCGGAGCTACCAGCGGGCGCGCCTCGACCCGCCGTACCGGGTGCAGGCGGGGTACCTGTCGCGCGACGAGTGGTCGCGGTCGCTCACCCGCGCGGGCTTCGCGATGGCCGTGGCGGCGCCGGGCGCGGACGACGCCGCGGCGCCGCACGGGGGGATCATCGCGTGGCCAACGTAGCCTCCGGGTCGGCGAGGTGGCGCGCGAGGGCGGCGATGGTGGGGAAGTCCCACATCACGTAGGCCGACACGTCGCGGCCGAGCCAGTGTTGCAGCTCGGCGGCGAGGCTCAGCGCGTCGCGCGAGTCGGTGAGGTAGTCCACCAGCGGGCCGTCGGGCGACACCACCGAGCGGTCGACGGCGATGAGCTTCGCCACCTCGCCGACGAGCCAGTCGGTGATCTCCTGCGTGCTTCGTGCGTCCTTCGTCATCGTCGTCCTCCCGCTCAGAAAGGCCCGAGGAACCAGCTCCCCGGCGCCTCCGGGTTGTTGCTGTAGTAGAACTCGCGCACGAGGTCTTCGAGCCCGACGTAGGTGATGGGACGGGCTCCCGGCGGGGCGAGCCGCGCGAGGGCGAGGTCGCGGTCGGCGTCGGGCATCTGGTAGAGCCCGAGGTAGCGCCAGAGGTCGTCGCGCACCAGCACGCCGTCGCGGTCGCGGTCGAGGTTGGTGGCGATCGTGAGGATGTACGGCGCGATGTTCACCTCGAAGGCGTCGCGCACGGAGAGCTGCTCGCCCCGGTACGCGAGCCAGCGGTCGAGGGCGACCGTCCCGTCGGGGCCGCCCGCGATCTCGTCCCACTCGACGCGGTAGGAGTCCAGCAGCTCCGCGCCTTCCGGCGTCGTCCGGGGGAGCTCGATGGCGTCGACGAGCCGCGTGCTCACCCGCGCGTAGTCGCCCCACACCATCTGTCCGTCGCTGTCCTGGTCGAAGAGCCGAAACATTCGGGTGATCTTGCGTCGCTGCATTTCGCTGAGCATGGGTGTCAGTCTCCAGAGCTGTGGGTGAATGCGCGCATCCGCAGGCCGTGCCGCGGGCGCAGGGTGATGAGGGGTTCGAGCTCCAGCGGGGGCCCGGGGACGAGGTCGAAGCGCATCGCCCGGACGATCATCGCCACCATGATGACGGTCTCCATCTGGGCGAAGGCGCCGCCGATGCACACGCGTGGGCCGACGCCGAAGGGGATGTAGGCGCCGCGTGGACGATCCTTCGCGCGCTCGGGGGCGAAGCGCTCGGGGTCGAAGCCCTCGGGGTTGGGCCAGTAGCCCGGGTGCCGATGGAGCGTGTACGCACACGCGGCCACGGTCGATCCGGGCGGCAGTCGGTAGCCTGCGAGTTCCTCATGGCCGAGGGTCTCGCGCTCCAGCACCCACGCGGGGGGATAGAGCCGCATGGCCTCCTGCACCACCTGCCACACGTACGTGAGCCGCGGGACGTCCTCGGCGCGCGGGTCGCGGTCGCCGATCACCTCGGCGACGTGCGAGCGCACCCGACGGGCGACGTCGGGGTGGAGCGACAGGAGGTAGAAGGTCCACGCCATCGTTGCTGCGGTGGTCTCGTGGCCACCAACGAGGAGCGTGAGGGCCTCGTCGCGGAGCTGCCGGTCGCTCATCCCCTCGCCCGTCTCCTCGTCGCGCGCTCGCATCAGCATCGAGAGGAGGTCGCCCTGGTCGATGAGCTCCCCAGAAGGGCTCCGGCGCGCGCGGATCATGCGGGCGATGAGGCCGTCGAAGGTGTCGAGGGTGCGCGCGAGCGAGCGGTTGGTGGCCGTCGGGACCCACCGCGGGAGGAAGAAGGGCATCTCGCAGTAGGCGTTGGTGAAGCGGACGGCCTCGGCGAAATCTTCAACGTCGGCGGCGAGCTCCTCGCGGAAGAGCGTGCGGCACGCGATGCGGAGCGCGAGGTCGTTGAGCATTCGATCGAGGTCGACCACCTCGCCCGAGCGCCAGCGCCAGCGGTTGAGGGCGGCGGCGGTCTCCTCGGCCATCACCGACGCGAAGCCCGCGAGGCGCTCGCGGTGAAAGCCGGGCTGGGCGAGACGTCGCTGGCGGCGCCAGAAGTCCCCCTCGGAGGTGAAGAGGCCGTCGCCGAGCACGATGCGAACGCCGCGGTAGTACCGGCTCTTGCGGTAGTTGCGCGCGTTCTCGACGAACACCCGGTGCACGAGCGCGGGCTCGTTGACGAGGTGGTAGAAGGCGTGGCCGAGGCGCATCCGGGCGACGGGGCCGCACGACTCGGCGCAGCGGGCGAAGAGCTCGAGGGGGCGCGTCCAGCCCTCGACGAGGCTCCCCAACACGACCGACCCGTCGGGACCCGGCGGCGCGGGGGCGTCGTCGTCGAGCGGGGTGCCGTGGGCGACGCGGGCCGCGACCCGATCGGCGAAGCGGCGCGCACGGGCGCGCAAGTCCGCAGGTTGAGGAAGGGTGTTCATGACCGAGTCTCCGCGGTGAGGGGCTCGAAGGCGAAGGTGGCGCCCGCGGCATCGAGCGCGAGGAGCCGTTCGAACACGCGCTGCCGCCACGCAGGTGGAGCAGGCGGGCCATCGGGCTCGACGAGTCGGCGGAGGGCGAGGCCGAGCCATTCGCCCCCCGCGAAGAAGTCATCGAGGGCGTGGCGGCTCGCGACCCACGCGAGAACGCAAGAGCGAGCCGCGTGGTAGCGGGCGAAGCGGGCCGCGTTGGCGAAGGCCTCGGGCGACTGGGCGAGGCTGCGCTCCCGCGGCGCGTGGGCTCCCGTGGTGGCACGGAGACCGGTGGCGATGTCACCGACGCGGGCGGCGAGCTCGGCGCGGAGGTCGTCGGCGAGATCGGTGGCGGAGAGGATGCGCTCGCGGGCGTGGGCCAGCGGAGTGAAGAGGTCGTCGCCGCGGGCCACGAGGTCGAGGCGCTCGAAGCAGAACGGAGGAGCGGGCTCGGCGAGGCGATACGACGCGTCGTCGCGGCGGGCGGCGGGGTCGTGGAGGCGGGGTAGCTCCTGCGCGAGGGCGTTGAGGTTGACGACGGTGCTGCCGTCGAAGAGGGCGACGAGGCTGTGGTCGCGACGCACCTTCTCCAGCAGGTCGCCGCGGAGGTAGTGGCGGGCGCCGAGCACCACGGCGAGCGACCCGAGAGCCGCGTCGACGCGCGTGGGGACGAGGTACTTCGCCACCGCGGACGTCACCGCGAGGCGCTCGGGGGCGGCGCTCACGCTGCGGGCGGTGACGCGGGTGACGGCCTCGCCGAGGAGGAGCTCGATGAAGGCGTCGGCGAGCACCCCGCGGGCGTGCGGGAGCTCGACGACGGCGCCACCACCGATGCGACGCGAGCGGGCGAAGGCGAGCACGTGGCGAAGTCCCGTGTCGAGCGCGCCCAGCGAGAGCGCGGGGACAAACGAGCGCGTCACCTGGAGCACCTTCATGATGAGCTCCAGCCCGTGGCCTTCGGCGCCGACGCGGGCCGACGCGGGGACGGCGCAGCCCTCGAAGCGAACGCCGCTGATGTCGGCGCCGCGGATGCCGTGGGTCGCGATCTTCGGGAGGCAGGTGAAGTGTGGGTCGTCGGCCTTGCGAACGAGCAGCAGCGAGAAGCCCCGCGCGCCGCCCCGCGGATCGGTGCGGGCGAACACCGCGAGGGCGTCGCCGCGGGTGGCGTTGTTGATGAGCCATTTGGTGCCCGTGAGGCGGTAGCCGTCGCCGTCACGGGCGGCGAAGGTCTCGGTGGCGAGGAGGTCGCCGCCGTGGGCCTCCTCGGTGAGCCCGAGCGACACCCGTTGGCCGGCGATCAGCTCGACGGCGAGTCGCTCGCGTTGGGCGGAGCTTCCGGCGACCCACACGGGGGCGGCGCCGAGGAAGGTCTTGGCGTGGGCGATGGCGAGGGTGAGGTCGCGGCGGGCGACGGCGCGCACCACCGCGGCGAGGTCTTCGAGGGAGTGGAGCGAGCCTCCGTCGGCCGCGGGGACGTAGAAGCGGGCGAGACCGATCGCGTCGAGCGCTTCGAACGCGGCGGCGGGGAAGGACTCCGCGGCGTCGGCGGCGAGCGCGGCGGCGAACGACGTGGGGAGCGTCGGGTCGCGCGGATCACCGAGGGAGCGTTCGAACGCGGCAGCGGCGTGGGTGGCGGGCGTGAGCGTCACGGCCCCACCCGGTCGAGGCGCTGGGCGAGGAGGCGACGACGCATCTCGGCGCGCGCCTTCTTCCCGCTGGTGGTCTTGGCGAGCCCGCCCGGACGGACGAACACGAGCTCGCGCGGCGACACCCCGTGCTCGCGCAGCAGAGCGGCCCGCACCGCGCGGGCGACGTCGTCCAATGCGCCGCCCGCACACCGCTCGTCACGGATCTCGGCGACGACCGCGAGCACCTCTTCGTCGTCGCGCTCCAGCGAGAAAGCCGCCGAGCCGCCGAGGCGAAGGTCGTCGTGGGCGGCCTCGACGGTGGCCTCCAGGTCGTCGGGGTAGAGGTTGCGCCCCGAGAGCTTGAGCACCTCCTTGAGGCGGCCGGTGAGGAAGAGCTCGCCGCTGTCGACGAAGCCGAGGTCGCCCGTCGCGAGGAGCGGTGCCCCGTCGCCCACGGCGCGTCCAAAGGTCGCCGCCGTCGCGTCAACGTCGTCCCAGTAGCCCGCGGCGAGGTGCGGGCCGCGCAGGCAGATCTCGCCGACCTCATCGGGCCGTGCGACCCCGTCGCCGTGGAGCGATGCGATGACGACCTCGGACCCTTCGGCGGGGATGCCGCAGGATACGACCGGACGCGCGCCGGGGTCGCTCGCGGGGAGCACCTGGATGCGATCGCGTTCCAGGGCGGCGGTGGAGAGCGAGAGGACGCGCGGCGCGGCGGGCGGGCTCATGGGCTTGCCGCTCGCATAGAGCGTGGCCTCGGCGAGCCCGTAGCACGGGAAGAAGAACTCCCGCCGAAACCCCACGGGGGCGAAGCGCTGGCAGAAGCGATCGACGGTGGCGGCCCGCACCGGCTCGGCGCCGCAGTAGGCCGTCCGCCAGGTGCGGAGGTCGAGGCCCGCGAGCTCGTCGTCGGGGATGCGACGGGCGCAGCGTTCGAAGGCGAAGCAGGGGGCGCCGCCGATGACGCCACCGTAGCGGGTGATCGCGCGGAGCCAGCGGACGGGGCGGTGGATGAAGTCCCCGGGCGAGAAGAGGGTGGCCGAGCTGCCCACGTACGCGAAGAGGAGGGCGCCGCAGATGAGGCCCATGTCGTGGAAGAGCGGGAGCCACGAGACGCCCGGCGTCCCCGCGTCGGCGACCATCCCCACGCGGAGCATGTCGAGGTTGGCGAGGAGGCTCCGGTGCGTGACCGCGACGCCCCGCGGCGCCCCCAGCGAGCCCGACGTAAACTGCAGGAAGGCGGGCGCCTCCGGGCGAATCGGCCCGCGCCGCGAAGAGGGCGCGGCGTCGACGGTGTCGATGGCGATCCAGCGGAGGCTCGCCAGCGCCGGGGTGCTGTGCAGGAGCGGGTCCGCCGCGCGGATCACCTCACTGCGCGTGACGACGAGGGCGGCCCGCGAGCGCGCGACGATGCGGGCGAGGCGCTCCAGCGAGCGGTCGACCTTCACGGCGTCGGGCGGCGTCATGAGCACCGGGAGCACCCCCGCATGGAGGCACGCGAAGAATGCGACGAGGGTGTCGAGGCCCGCGGGGAGGAGCACGAGGACGCGGTCGCCGGGCGCGGTGGCGTCTGCGATCACAGTGGCGAGCGAACGCGCCCGGTGGAGGAGCGCGCCGCGGGTGAGCTCTTCGACGTCGGTGTCGAGGTCACCGCGGTGGAGGAAGCGGTACACGAGGGCGTCGGGGTCGCTCTCGGCGTGGCGCTCGACGACGTCGAGGAGGTGGTCACCAGAGGGTTGCATCGCGGGCTCCGATCAGGGCGCGCGGGCGCCGAGGTAGTGGTCGCGGCACGACGCGATGGCGGCCTCGCGGGCGAGGACGCGGCGCAGCTCGCGCTCGTCGCGAAGGAGGGGCCAGAGGCGCTGGTCGACGAGCGGGAGGCGTTCGAAGGCCTCGGCGATGAGCCCGTCCCAGCGGTCGGCGTGCGTGAGGATGTCGTCGGGGCGGATGAGCCCGCGGCAACGGGGTGAGCCGCAGTGGCACTCGAACGGCGCGTCGAGGTTGAGGGTGCCGTAGTCGTCGGTGAGCTCCTCGCCCGCGGCGATGTCGCGGACGGCGATTTCGAAGCCGTAGCCGGGGCTGAGGCAGGTGGCCTCGCAGGCGTGGTTCAGGTAGCGGGCGAGGTCCCAGCAGAGGACGTGGTCGCCGCGGCCGTCGACGTAGCAGTAGCGGGTGACAACATCGCGCAGCGGCCCGTCGAGCGAGCGGACGCGCTCGGGGGCGAAGGTCTGGTCGAACTCGTCGCGCACCCAGGTGATGGTCCCCTTCGGGATGTCGCGGGTGGCAAAGACGCCGTACCCGATGACGGGGGAGACGAAGCGGAGCTCGGTGTCGGGGTGGATCATCGCGCACCCCCGCGCCGCGCGCGCCACGCCGCGAGGTCGAGCTGAAACACCAGGCAGTCGCCGGCCATGGTGTCGTCGCGCCAGTGGCTCCGCCCCACCTGACGCCAGCCGCTCCAGAGGAGCATCGCGACGGCGACGTGGTTGTCGGCCCAGGTGACACCGACGAGGGTGTCGTGGCGTTCGGCGATCCACGCGAGGACGGGCGTGAACCACCGCGGCCCTTGACCTCGCACGCGCGGGAGCACCCACATGTCGAGCTCGACGCTCCCCGCGGGGACGGTGACCCCCTCGCCCGGCGAAGGGTCGGGCAACGCCGCGGCGACGCCCACAGCCTCACCGCCGATGCGCAGCACGACGCCTTCGGTGGCGGCGAGGTAGGCGCGCGCCCGCTCGCGATCGAGGGGGCGCGGGAGGTAGTTCTTTCGAAGCACCTCGGGGTCGAGGGAGCCCTCGATGAGCATCGCGAGCACGGCGTCGTCGTCGGGCGAGACGGCGGCGAAGGGCTCGATGCTCACCGGGAGCGGGACGTCGGGCGCGGGACGCGAGGGTGTGGTGTGGGCGGCGTTCATCATGGGGGTGGTGTGAGGGCGCGCCCGTGCGTCTCCTTCGCGCGGCGGCGCGAGGGACGTGGCGGTGTCGAGAGACCCCGTTCGGCGTGACCTGTGCGCACTCTAGTCGCCGCGTCGGCGCGCACAAGACAGGTGCGATGGCCGATTGTGGACAGGCCATGGTCAGTCACACCACGGACCCGCGGAAGCCCTGCACCCGGCCCCCCGCCTCGCGCAGCGGCGTGAAGAGTCCGACGCCCATGAGGCCCACGAGGAGGACGCCCGTCGCGGCGAGCGTCGCCCCCTCGTCGAAGGTCGCCGCGAAGGCCGCCGAGGCCCATGCTCCCACCACCGCGGGAACCGTCAGAAGCACCTGCGACGCGGCGGTGACCGGGCCCAGGAGGCGCGCCGGGACGGACTGCTGCTGGAGCGTGAGCGCGTTGACGGAGCGGACCGAGTCACCGAGGGCGACGGCGAAGACACACGCGCCGAGCGCGGGGCGAGACTCGACGGCGGACACGGCCGCGAGGGCGGCGCCCACGAGCACGCCGGCCCCCGTCCATGAGGCGGCGAAGCCCACGCGCGAACGGCTCCAACGGGCGAGCGCGGCGCCCGCGACGGCCCCGAGGGAGGCGACGGCGAACACACGACCGACGGCGGCGTCGCTGGCGCGGAGCGTGTTCTTGATGAAGTAGACGAGGAGGTTCTCGCGGCTCGCGAGGAGAAACGACGAGGCGGCGAGGAGGAGCGTGAGCGCGCGCAGCCGACGGTTGCGCCAGAGGAAGCGCACCGCCGTCGGGAGCGTCGGGGCGTCATCGCGGGACGTCCCCGGCGCGTCGGAGAGCGTGCGCCGCACCGCGAGGAGAGAGGCCGCGGAGGCGAGGAAGGACAGCGCGTCGACGGCGACGCCCACGCTCGCACCGAAGCGTTCGCACAGCTCGCCCGCGGCCCACGGACCGACGAAGAACATCGCCGCGTACCCGCCCTGCAAGCGCCCGTTGGCCGCCGCGAGGCGCTCGGGGGCGACCAGCATCGGCACCGCGCTCACCGCCTCTACCTGGAAGAGATTGCCCGCGAAGGCCGACAGCGCCGCCACGAACGCGAGCGGCGCGAAGCTCGGCCCCCGCACGCGCCAGAGCACCGCGAGGCCGAGCCACAACGCGGCGCGCGCGAGGTCGCAGGCCACCATGAGCGGACGTCGTTCGAAGCGCGCGGCGACGGCGCCCGCGACGAGCCCGGCGGTGACGTGGGCCGCGGCGGCGAGGGCCGTGAGCAGACCCATGCGCTCGACCGAGCGGGTCGCCTCCAGGGCCATCAGCGGCACGGCCACGATCGAGAAGGCGTCGCCCAGCCCCGAGAGCGTCTGCCCGACCCAGAAGCGGTCGAAGTCGCGCGCGTCGTTCATCGTGCGGACGCTGGTAGCGCGCCGCGGCGGGCTGGCGATGTCCACGGGCGCACACCCGATGGGCACATCTGGACGCCGCAGCGAGCGACGCGTGAGAGCGGGCTACCGCTGCGCGGTGAAGACGTGACCGAGGCCGAGCTGGCCCTCGGAGAACGCGCCCCAGCAGAGCACCGTGCCGTCCATCCGCACGGCGCACGCGTGCTCGGCGCCCGCGGCGATCGCGGTGACGCCCGTCAGCCCGGGCACCGGCTCGGGGGTGAAGCGACCCACCGCGGAGGGGGCCGCGCCGAGCTGGTTGGAGATGTTGCTCCCCCAGCACCACACCGTGCGGTCGGCGCGGAGCGCGCACGTGAAGGCGTTGCCCGCGACGACCGACTGCACGTCGGCGATGGCGTTCACGCGGGCGGCGCGCGGAAGCGTGAAGACGGCGTTCTGGTCGGCGCCGCACTGGCCGTTGCCGTTGCTTCCCCAGCACCACACCGAGCCGTCGTCGCGGCGGGCGCAGGCGTGGTCGGCGCCCGCGGCGAGCTGAACGACCCCCGTCAGCCCGACGACCGGGACGGCGCGCGCTTGTGTGGAGGTGGTTCCGTCGCCGAGGGCGCTGGTGCGGTTTGCGCCCCAGCAGACCGCCGTGCGGTCGCGCAGCGCGGCGCAGGTGAAGTAGCGCCCGCCCGTGAGCGACACGCCCATCGAAAGCCCCATCACGGGGCCTTCGGGGGCGGCGTGGCGCGCCATGTCAGCGGCGCCGATCCCGAGCTCGCCGTCGAGGTTGCGCCCCCAGCAGCGCACGGTGCCGTCCGTGAGCGCGGCACACGAGCGAAACTCACCGAGCGCGAGGTCGGCGACCCCGCGGAGCCCCGCGACTTCGACGGGGACATGGCTGATCTCACTGCGGGCAAGCCCGAGGGCGCCGGAGGAGCCCCATCCCCAGCAGCGGGCGCTCCCGTCGCGCAGGCGGGCGCAGATGTGGCGGGGGCTCATGGCGAGGCCGGCGACCTCGGTGAGGCCCGCGACGGGGACGGGGACGTAGCACCCGTTGGGGTTCTGGCTCAGGCGCGGCTCGCCGAGGGCCTCGGCGCCCCAGCAGCGGACGGTTCCGTCGGCGAGCTGGGCGCAGGTGCGGTTGCCGCCCGCGGCGAGGGCGACGACGCCGCGGAGGTCGCTCACGGGCTGCGGCGTGGCGAAGCCGCGGAGGGCGCCGTTGCCAAACTGCCCGCTGCCCGCCGCCCCCCAGCACACCGCGGCGCCCGCGTAGGTGATCGCGCAGGTGAAGTTGCGCGCGGCCGCGACAGCCAGCACCGGGGGCAGACCCCGCGCGGCGGTCGGCGTCCGCCAGCCGTCGTAGTAGCCCGACTCCCCGTCACCGATGGCGCCCGTCTGGTTGTCGCCCCAGCAGTACACGGTGTCGTCGACGGTGGTCGCGCAGCCGTGAACGAGCCCCGCGGAGATCGTGCGGATGCGCGCTGCCACGGCCACCGGCGTGGCGGTCGAGCGGATGTACGGGGCGCTGGGGTTGCCGAGCTGACCGGAGCTGTTGCTGCCCCAGCACAGGGCCACGCCGTCGGCGCGGAGCGCGCAGGCGTGGGCGTTTCCGACGGAGACCTCGACGGCGTCGGCGACCCCGGGGACGGCGGTCGGCGTCGCGCGCGAGTCGGTGGTGCCGAGCCCGAGCTGCGTCTCGGCGTTGTCGCCCCAGCAGCGGACCGAGCCGTCCCCGAGCGCCGCGCAGGTGGTGTTGTTGCCCGCGTCCACGCGGCGCGCGGTGGTGATCCCGACGACGGCGACGGGCGTGGCCCGCAGGGTCGTCGACGCGTCGCCGAGCTGACCCTGCGCGTTGGCGCCCCAGCACTGGATCGTGCCGTCGGCGAGCGCCGCGCAGCTGTGCGACGCGCCGCACGCGATGCTCACCGCGCCCGTGAGGCCGGCGACGCGCACGGCGTTGCGCTCGGTCGATCCCGAGCGGCCGCTCCCTACCTGCCGGGAGGCGTTGGCCCCCCAGCACCACACGGCGCCATCGGCGACGCGCGCGCAGACGTGGGAGGCGCCCGCGGCGAGCTCCACCACGTTGGTGAGTCCGAGCACGGTCGTCGGGCGGTCGCGGGATGTGCCCACCCCGCCGGTGCCGTCGCCGATCTGGCCGAGCGCGTTGTCGCCCCAACACGCCGCCGTCCCATCGCCGTAGCGAGCGCACGCGAAGGCGTTGCCCGCGACGACCTGGAGGACGCACGTGGGGCCGACACAGCGCGGCGGCGGCGGGGGCCGGTCAACCCCAACTTCGGCGTCGGCGTCGGCGCGGTCGGTCGCGGCGTCGAGGGCGTCCGTGACGTCAGGGCGATCGAGCGCGGCGTCGGCGGCGTCCAGCGCGTCGGGGCGATCGAGCGCGGCGTCGGGCGTCGCGTCGGGCGCGGCGTCGGGCGCGGCGTCGGGCGTCGCGTCGGGCGTCACGTCGAGCGTCGCGTCCAGCGTCGCGTCGGGCGCAGCGTCGGGCGCAGCGTCGGGCGTCACGTCCCGGGCGGCGTCGGGTGTGGCGTCGGGTGAGGCGTCGGGGCGATCGGGGGCGGTGTCCTCGGGCGCATCGGCCGCGTCGGCGGGCGGGAGGTCATCCTTCGCGCGGTCGTCCATCACGTCCGCGGCGGCGTCGTCACCGGTGCTGGTCGGAGGATCGGTCGAGCAGGCCGCGGTCAACGCGAGGAGAACGAGCACAGGAGAAGGGCGTTTCATGACGGTCGGTGGGTTCCGTGGGCTGACGGTGGTGCGCATGGCCGCTCCGCCGGGTGGGGACGTATCGTCGCCACGTGGTCACGGGGATGGCAGTGGGGTTGTACGCGCGCAACGTCCCAGGGTTCGCCGAGCGCTCACCCTGGGCTAGATTCGGATCGCCCGCAGAGCCGGGCTCCCTCCCTCGGGGTCCTTCGTTGGGCTCCTTGGGTTCTTCCTTGAGCCCGGCTTGGCGGGCGATCCAACACGAGCCCAGGGTGAGCGCTCGGCGAACCCTGGGACGTTGCTCTCCCCTCACCTCATCGCAGGCCGAACCTCGCCATGAACCACGAGACCCCCGTCGCGGAGCTCCTCGAACGCCTCGTCGCCCGCGACCCCGGGCCTTGGATGTTCGCCGCCGTCGTCGCGCTGATCGCGCTGGAAGGCGCCGTGGCCGCCCTCGCGGGGCGCCGCGTCGACCTGCGCGAAGAGGTCGCCTCCTACGGGGTGGGCGTCGGGTACTTCGCGATCAACGTGCTCGGCGCGAAGCTGCTCTTCCAGGGCGTGTACGTGGCGGTCCACGCGCACTTCCGGCTGTTCGACTGGTCGATCCGCGACCCCATCGCCTGGCTCGCGCTCCTCGTCGTCGGCGACTTCGTCTACTACTGGACGCACCGCTGGGAGCACGAGGTTCGGTTCTTGTGGGCGGCCCATCAGAACCACCACTCGGCGCGCACCTTCACCTTCGGGACGGCCGTTCGCATGCCCTGGGGCGAGGTGCTCTATCACCCGCTCCTCGGGCTGTGGGCGCCGCTGCTCGGCTTTCCCCCCGTGATGTACCCGGTGATGGGGGCCCTCAACCTCATCGGCGGCCTGCTCCAACACACGGAGCTGGTGGGCAAGCTCGGTCCGCTGGAGTGGCTCTTCGCGACGCCGTCGCATCACCGGGTGCACCACGGCTCCGACCTCGAATGCCTCGACCGCAACTACGGCGCGCGCTTCATCGTCTGGGACCGCCTCTTCGGCACCTTCCACGCCGAGCGCACGCGCCCCACCTACGGGCTCGTCCACAACCTCGACACGCACAACCCCCTGCGCATCGTCGCTGCGGGATACAGCGCGCTCCTCGCGGACTGTCGCCGCGCGACCCGCTGGCGCGACCGGCTTCGCTACGTGTTCGGGCCGCCCGGCTGGCGACACGACGGCCCCGACGCGTCGACCCGCGCGCGCCGCGCCGCGGGGGCGTGAGCACCGCTCCACGGAGGTGCGCGACCGTCTCGACCGCCCTCACCCGGCAAGTGTGCGGGTCGCGGCGCACGTGGGTCGACGCGTCGGGGGCGTCGCGGGGTCGACCGTCTGGGTGTCGCCGTCCGCGTCGCTGTCGCCCTGGGCGTCAGGCAGCCGGTCGTCCATGGGGGTCGAGCCTACCCCTCTCGCTTCGAGCGGCGCGGTGTTGCGCTTGTGATGTCCTGTGAGATCCTCGCGCCGCGGAAGGCCAAAGGGTGCGGCGGTGGACGGAGCGAAGCGGCTCGTGGCGGTGTTCGGGATGACGTTCGGGTGCAGCGCCGCGCCGCCGCGCACGCCGCCGACGTCCTCCCCTCCGGCGAGCGTCACGCGCCTCACCCTGCCCCAACAGTTCGTCGCGGAGCGCTCCGTGGCGCTGCGATTGAACGACGCGCGCGACGCCGCCACGGCCGACGCGCGCCTCCTCCTGCTGCGCTCGCCCGACGCGCCCGAGACCTTCACCGTGCGGCTCCGCCCCCCGCGCGTGTGCGGCGCGCAGGGTGGCGCGCTGGGTCCCCTCCGGATCGAGTCCGCCCGAGGGCCGATCGCCGTGGAGGTTCGCGAGGGCGCGGTGATCCTGCGCGTGCAGGCCGACGGCGCGACGGACATCGACGTTCGCGGCGAGTACCTCCACGGCGCGACGGGCTGCGACGGGGGCCTCGCCGCGGGGGCACGCGTGCCGGTGCACGCGCGACTGCGGGTCGAGACGATCGCCGACGCCGGGCGCCCGCGCTTCGGCGACGCCGGGCGATGCGGCGGAGACTTCGCGGGGGCGCAGACGGCGGTCCCCCTCGCGCTGGAGCTCGTCGACGCGGCCGGCGAGGCGCGGTCGTTCGCCAACGTCTCTCCGGCCGCTCCCTTCACGGTGCAGATCGAGGCCGACCTCGCCGTGACGGCCGTTCGCCCCGGCCTGCTGGAGTTGGCGGAGCGCGCGGGTCAGGTGCGCCTCGGCCTCCCGGGCACGCGCGACGCGTGGGTGTGGCGGTGGCGCGTATCACCCGCGGAGGTGACGGACGCGACGGTGCGCTTCTACGTCCCTGGCAACGCCGGCACCCCGGCCGAGGTCACGGACGGCGCGCGGCTGGGCGGGGGCAACCGAAAGCTCGGCGGCGTCTTCTTCGAGGTGCGTGGGGCCACGGTCGGTGACGGGGCCCTGTGCGACGCGCCCGACGCGCGCTGGTTTCGCTTGTACAGCGAGACGCCCGAGGTCTGCGCGGCGGTCGCGATCAACGCGCAGGGGTGCGACGGGTGCGTGGGGCCGCGCTTTGGGCATCAGGCGGCGCGCCTCCTCCGCGACGGCGTCTGCACCGTACGCGTGGAGGCGCCCGCGCTGAATCACGGCCGCGGGCTCCGTCGCCGCGTGAGCGCCGCGTTCGAGGGCGTGGAGAACTTCGCCGCCGTCTTCCCGACCGCCGAGTGAGCCCGGCGGACGCATCGCCGTGTCAGAACCAGTAACGGCCGACGAACACGGGACCCTTCCCACCCCGAGGGGTTCGGTGAGCGCTCAGGGGATGCGCATCGACGGGCAACTTCCGCCGCCGTGTCCTTGGGTTCGCCGGCACACGCCCCCCTTGTGCGCCTCCGCGTTCCGCATGACCATCGCACCATGCGCCCCCTCCTTGCCGCCTCCATCACCCTCGCTGGCGTCTGCCTCGCGCTCCCTTGCGCCGCCCAGGGCCTCGCTCCCTGGGAGCGGCCGCTCCCCGCGCAGACGGCCCCGCTGCGCGCCCCTGCCCCGCCGCGGCGCCTCCCACCCCCACCCCCGCGGCCGCTCCCGCGCGAGCCTGCGGAGCGCACGCAACCCACGCGCACCTGGTACGGCTCCTACACCCTCGCCATCGCCGGCTCATCGCTCCTGGTGGGCCTCGGGTCGACCTTTGCGGGGGCGCCGCAGGCGGGCATCCCGCTCGCGCTCGGCGGCCTCGTGCTCGGCGGCCCCATCGTCCATTGGGCGCACGGCGAGGGCAACCGTGGCTTCCTCGCGCTCGGCCTCAACGTCGGTGGCATCCTGGTCGGCGGCCTGGCGGGCTGGGGCGTCACCTGCGCGTTCTCGCGCTGCAGCGGCCTGAGCGGCCTCGGCGCGCTCGTCGTCGGCGGTAGCTTCGGCGGGGCGGCGGGGCTCATCGCGGCGGTCATCGTCGACGTCGCCGCGCTCTCCTACCAGGAGAACCCGCGTTCGAGGTCGCGCGCTCGCTACACGATCCTGCCCGACCTCCAGGTGGCGAACGACCGCACCACCGTCGGGCTCGTCGGCACCTTCTGATCAGAACAACTTCGCGAACTCGCGGCCGAACTCCAGCGGCGTGGGGCGGTCCTTGGCGTTGTGCGCCACGGCCGCGCGCAGCAGCTTCGCCACGGGCGTGGGAAAGGTCCGCAGGCGCTCCGGGTCTTCGAGCGGGTCGCGCTGCATGTGCGAGAGAATCCGCTCGCGCATCGAGTGGCAGTCGTCGAAGAACGTCCGCCCCGTCGTCACGTTGTAGATCGTCCCGGCCAGCGCATAGACGTCCGCGCGCTGGTCGAGCTCCAAGGGATCGAGCACCTGCTCGGGCGCCATGTACCCCGGCGTACCCGCGACGAAGCGACCCACCGCCTCGGGCGACACCCGCGCCGCGCGCACCATGCCGAAGTCGATGATCACCGTCGCGAGGGGCGTCGCGAGGCTCGGGTCGCGGTGCTTCGCCGGGTCGAAGGTCTCGCCCCCCTGGAGCGGCAGACGCAGCCACAGGTTGGCCGGCTTGATGTCGCGGTGCACGATGCCCGCGCTGTGCAGCGCCGCGAGCCCCGCGCAGGTCTCCTGCACCACCTGACGCAGTTCGAAGAGCGACATGAGCCGGGCCGACGAGTACACCTTCAGGTCGGCCCCGATCAGGTACTCCAGCACGAGGAAGGGCATGTTGTTGGCCACGCCCCGGTCGATGATGTTGGCCACGTTGGGGTGGTAGAGCCCCGCGAGCGCCTTGGCCTCCTCGACAAACGACGCGAGGATCCCCGCCCGCTCCTTGTCGCTGGCCTCCGCGAGCGCGTCGGCCTTCGGGATCTTCAGCACGAAGAAGCGCTCGGCGCCGGGCTTGCGCACCAGCCACACCGTCCCCACGCCGCCCTGCCCCAGCGGCCGAACGAGCTCGTAGCCCTCCACCACCTGCGGCTGCGTCTTCTTCGGCGCGGGCGGCGGCGGCGGCGTCCTTCGCACCGCCCCCGACACCGCCGCGGCCACCAGCGCCGACGCCACGGGGCCGAGCGCCTCGATCCACACGTCCGCCGCCGTGAGGTCGCGCGCACGAATCGCCTTCGCCACCAGCGTCGCGATGCGCGGGGCGTTCTCGCTCGCGGGCGCGTTGGCCGTCGGGGGATGGAGCCCCTTCACCGGGTCGGCGAGGGCGGCGTGCAGGCGCTCGGCGGCGGCGGCGAGCGCGTGGCAGCGGGCCTCCAGCTCGGGCTTCGAACCCGACATGGAGTGAAACTGCGCGAGCGACGCGGCCATGTCCGACAGCGCCGCCGCGAGCTCGGTGTCCTCCGCGTGGAGCTCGGCGAGGGACTTCGCCACGGCCTCGCCCCACAGCCCGTCGACCGCGCGGGCGGGCTCCACGGCCAGCGACGCGCGAATCGCGTCGGCCACCTCGCAGCACGTGTCGAGCGCGTCCTTCGAGAGCATCGGGAGCGCGCTCGCGAGCTGCTGGAGCACCGCGGGGCGATCGACCACGAGCGCCCACCACGCGGCGAAGGGGCCGAGCCAGCGGAGGTCGTCCACCTCGCCGAGCACCGTGCCGCGCGTGGTGTCGACGAGGCGCCAGAGCAGCGCCGAGAGGGCCGTGCGCAGCGCCTGCGGGAGCTCGCGGGAGCCGTCGGTGAGGCCGCGCACCTTGCGGAGCCAGAGGCACGTGTGATGCGCCGTCGGGCCGCGGCCCGGGCCGAGGTCGGGCTCCTCGCCGCACGCGTCGAGCGCGTAGCCCCCGAGCCGCACCGCGAGCACCTCCAACCCGTCGGTGGTCTGCGGGTCGATGTCGTCGCCGTCGCGCCGCTCGGTCACCACGTCGAGGAGCGCCTCGGGGGCCCGCGCGATCACGTCCCAGGTCTCGTTGAGGTTGGGCTCCTCCACGGGCGTCCCCGCGGGGCGCGTCGCGAGGAGCGGCCCCCAGAGGCCCAGCGCGAGGGAGCGGGCGATGCCCTCCATGGCGTTCATCCCCGCGGCGCGGCGGCGGGGCGAGGTGTCGGAGAGGGCGACGCGGCGGGCCTCGTGGAAGGTCACCGCGAGGGCTCCCGCGAAGCGCGCCGCGCGGGCGTCGGCCTCCTCGTCGTCGTACTGGGCCGCGAGGCGGACGAGGTTCTCCAGCCCGAGCTCGAGGTCGAGGGGGTCGCGCTCGGCGCCGTCGATGGGGTCGGTGCACGCGAGCACGTCGAGCCAGCGCCGCCACTCGTCGAGCGACCCCGTGTGCGTCCGCCGCGCCATCTCACGCAGCCTCCGCAGGGGCGCCTCCACCGCCGGCTGCCGCAGCCCGCGACGCCACAGCGCCGCGAGGCCGCGCGCGAGGGCGCGGGCCGAGATGCTCCCCCCTTCGCCCGCCAGCACCCGCTGCGAGAGCGTGTCCCAGAGGTCGCGGCGGTCGGCGAAGAGGTACGGCGTCGCGGCGCTCGCGGCGGTGATCGCCCAGGGCTCCTGGCCCGCCTCCTCGATGACGGACGTGAGCTCGCCCGAGAGCACCTTGAGGCGCTCGGGGCCCTGCGAGGCGAAGGCCGTCACCGCCCGCTGACGCAGCACCGGCGACTCGCTGCGGAGCCAGTCGAGCAGCGTCCCCACCAGCTCGTCGACCACGCCCGCGAAGCGCCCCACCGCGCGGGCCGCGTGCACCCACACGAGGGGCTCGGGGTGAAGCAGCAGCGGCTGGAGCACCTGGAGCGTGCGCCCGATGCGCTCGGGGGCCGTCGACTTCGGGAGGCCCACCGCGCACACCTCCAGGCACCGCGCCGCGAGGACGCGCCCGCGCAACGTGCCGCGCGCCGCCTGACCGACGACGGCTTCGAAGGTGGCGTCGGAGGCCCACAGCCACGCGCCGAGGTCGGGGAGCTGAAGGCCGCTCGCCCCCGCCTCCCACAGCAGGATGTCGAGCCGCGCCCGCACCTGCGCGCACTCCGGCCGCAGCAGGAGCGAGCCCGGGCCGGTGAGCGGGACGCACGCGAGCGCGTCGAGCAGCGGGCCCTCGACGACGCGGGCGCGCGCCACGGTGGCGAGGCGTTCGCGGTACGAGACCGACGACGACGCGGCCTGGAGGATCGGCGCGATGCGTACGTCCGTGCGCGACACGCTCGCGATGCACCACGCGAAGAGCGCCTCGCCCTCGGCGGAGTGGAGCAGCGCGCCGAGGTCGGCGGCCCCCTGCACCGAGCGGGTGGCCACCGGGAGCTGTCGATCGAGGACGTCCGCGGCGGCGCGCACATCTTCGGGGAGCGGGCTCCTGGGCGAGCGGTCGCACCACCAGACGATGAGCGCCTCGGGCGTGCCGGGGGTGCGAGCGGCGTGGGCGGTGACGGTGCGCAGGGCCTCGGTGATCGCGGAGGGGAGCATCGGCGTGACGCGGACGATACACGCACGGTACGGCTCTCTGACAACTCTCTGCCACGATTTGGAACACCCGTCTCAGACGCTGTCTCGAGCTGTCCGAGCGCTTGTGCCGCAGCCCCATCCGTGGTGTACCACAGACGCTCTATGGCGCTTCGAATCTCGATGGCGGGTCCTCTGCTGGTGTTGGCGACGGCGTCGGCCTGTACCCGCGATGAGTGGACGTTTCGAGCCCGCGACGCGGCGGCCGACCGCGCCGACGCGCGCGATGTGACCGACGCCGCGGACGGCCCGCCCGACATCGCTCCCCCGCCCGACGTGATGCGCCTCGACGTCGCGCCGATGGATGTCAGTCCGACCGACGGTCCCACGGACGTCCCGCAAGAGCCGCCGCCGCCCGATGTCGCCTCCGACCGGCTCGACGCAAGCGACGGCGCCGACGTCGGTAGCGACCGCGTTGAGGTCGGCGTTGACGCGCCCCCCGACGCGCTGACGTGTCCGATGAGCACCGCGATGTGCAGCGGTCGATGCACCGTGCTCTCCGCGGACTCGTTCAACTGCCGGGGGTGCGGGATCGCCTGCGCGAGCGGGTCGTTCTGTGTGGACGGAGAGTGTCGTTCCGACGCCATCCTGGCGTTCTCGCGGGGCTCTGGCGCGGAGACCGAGATGCGCCGCGTCGCGTTTGATGCGGTGGGCAACGTGTACGTGCTCGCGTTTATCGACGGCAGCATCACCGTGCCGGGGATGGGGGCGGCGGTCGCGCCCCAAGGCGGCGGGGATTGGCTCCTCGTGAGCTTCACCCGCCAGGCCGATTTTCGCTGGGCGCAACCCATCGGATCGAGCACCGGCAACGACCGCTTCAACCCGACGCTTGCGGGTCTCGTGACGGACGCCAGCAACAACGTCTACGTCGCCGTGCCGGTGTCAGGAGCCGGCACGATTCGGTACGGTACCGCCACGACAGCGCCAGCCGCGACCAGCAGCCTCCTCGGAGACGCCTTCGTGGCGAGCTTCACCACTGAAGGCAGGCCTCGCTGGGGGCAGGTGATCGGCGGGGATGAAGAGGACATCGTCTCCTCCATCACCCTCGGCCCGAACGAGAACGTCTACGTCACCGGGTCGCTCCGCGGTCGTACCATCGTGCCCAACACGGTCAGCCTTCCCGAACGGAACACGGGCGGAGGGACCGACCTCTTCGTACTCGGGCTGCTGAGGGACTCGGGGGCGGCGATCTTCGCTCGCCGCTTCGGCGCACCGGGCGCGAACATGATCGGGATCTCCGTCGCAGCAACCCGCAGCGGCGACCTGGTGGTGAGCTCCGTGCACAACGGTGGCGCAACCGTGATCCTGGCCCCTCATATGGTCTCGCAGGCACCCGGCGAGCCCGGGGACGGCCTCCTCTTTCGGATGCGGCTCGACGGAACCGTGCTCTGGACGCGTCAGTTCGCCATCCCCAACGTCATCGACGGGGTCGGGCCCGTCCTCGCCCTGCCGGACGACGAGGTCGCCTACGCGGGGTCGTATCGTGGCGCCCTTACCTTGCCCAATAGCGGCACGCCAGGCGTCCAACTCCAGGCGCAGCCGACCCACGACGCCTTCCTCGCCCGGTACAGCGCCGCAGGGGCGTACGTCGGCCACGCCGGGATCACAACGGGCGGAGAAGACATCGTTCAGGCGCTCGGGATCGACCGTCGCGACGCGCTCTACGCGCTGGGGCTCGCGCCCGGGACGGGCCGCATCGGGAACACCACCGCGAATCCGCCGCTCAGCCCGTTTCTCCTCCGGCGCGACGGAATGACGAGCGTGGCCACCGGCGCCATCGTGTCGGGATCGGTCGCCTCCACCATCAACGTGCGGGGCATGGCCTTCGATCGCCTCGGCGCGGTGGCCTTCGTCGGCTCGTCGACGGCCGACTCGACCGCGACCTGGGCGATGTTCGGGCGCGGAAACCTCGCCCCGGGCACCGGCTCGAGGACCTGGCTCGCGATCTTCCCGCAGCAGTAGGCCTACAGCGCCGTCACGAAGAGCGTGGCGATGCAGCCCATCCCCGCGAACCACACCAGCGACCGGAGCGCGGCGACGTCGGCGATGTAGCAGGCCCCATAGGCGACGCGCGCTGCGATGAAGCCCCAGGCGGCGATGACGGCCGTGGGGCTGTTGGGGGACGCGAGGTGCGACGTGAGGAGCGCCACCGCGAAGGGAGGAAAGGCCTCGAAGCTGTTGAGGTGGGCCCAGTGGGCGCGCTGACGCCAGCCGGTGAGCTGCGCCTGCCAGTTGCGCGTCTCGCGGTTGTCGCGCGGGGTGAAGGCGCCGACCTTCGCGATGGCCGTGAAGATGGAGGGCATCGCCGCGGCGATCATGAGGGGGACGGTGACGTGGAACATGCCCCGAGCCTACTGCATCGCGGGCCGCGCCACGCACCCCTTCGGTGGCGCGTCAGCGTCGGAGGAGCTCGCGCATCCGCGCCGCGTAGGTCGCGTTGACGGGCGCCCGCGAGATGGTGTCATGGTCGGCCCCTTCGAGCAGAACGAGCGTGTGAGGCCCGGCCGCCCCGATGGCCGCGTCGAGACGTCGCCCGTGGGAGGGCTGGACGAAGTCGTCCTCCAGGCCGTGGAAGATGGTGGTGCCGAGCGTCGCGCGGCGCGTGGCCTCGGCGATCTTCGCGCGGTTGTCGAAGCGCAGGGTGGTGAGCAGCGAGCGCGGCACGACGAGCGTGCCGTCTTCGACGAGGGCGGCGACGGAGGCGAAGGGGGCCTCGAGGATGAGCGCGCGGAAGGGCTCGGTGGTCGACGCTAGCTCGGTGGTGACGGCGGCGCCGAGCGAGTAGCCGTAGAGGTAGAGCCGCTCGGCCGGGGCGGCGCGGGGGCCGGTACGCAGCCACGCGAGCATGGCGCGGGCGTCGTCGTAGATGCCCTGTTCGCTGGGCGTCCCGCGCGTCCGGCCGTAGCCGCGGTAGTCGTAGATGAGCACGTTGGCGCCGAGCGCCCAGAGGTGGCTCGCCCGCGTCCAGTAGAGGTCGATGTTGCGGGTGTTGCCGTGGCTGTAGAAGACGGTGGGCGCGGTGGCGGCCTCGGCGTCAGGGCGGCGGAGGTAGAAGCCGTAGACGCGCGTCCCGTCGCGCGAGGTGACCTCCACCTCCTCGCGGAGCGCGGCGGGCACACGCCACGCGTCGGGCGCGTTGTCATCATAGGGCAGCTCGTAGCGATCGAGCTGGGTCGGGTTGAAGAGGAAGGCGTCGAGGTTGGCGCACGACGCGAGGGAGAGCATCAGGGCGACGATCGCGCGCTTCATCGGTTGCCTCCGCCGATCTCATAGTGGACGCCGAAGAGGAGGCCGAGCGCGCCGACGCCGCCCGGCGCGTAGTAGCCCGGCGTGAGGCACTGGCCGCAGGTGGCGAGGGCGTACCAGCGGAGCTCGACGTCGATCGTCACCCGTCGCGACACGGTGAACGCCGCGAGGCCCGCGAGGGTCGGCGCCCAGGGCCCCTGCTCGCCCGACGCCGTGGTGAAGAGACGGAGCCCGTTGTGCACGCCGCCGCCGAGCCACAGCCACGACGCGACGCGCCCGCCCCCGGCCACCCACACGTCGCCGAGCAACAGCCCGTCGTCGGCGTTGAAGTACCCACCGAGCGATGCGCCGACGGTGAGGGCGGCCCGGTGCGTCGGGATCGGGTGCCACGCGACGCCCCCCGACAGCCCCGCGATGCCGAAGGCCGCCGCGGTGGGGTGGAGCTCGCCCCCGACGTCGAGGGCGTCACTCACGCCGTGGGCCACGCCGAGGGTGGAGATGGGGACGGGGACGGGGGCGCCAAACTCCACCATCGGACCGCCGAGGCTGGCCGACACGCGCGTGTTGCCGCGACCGACGGGGCGCGCGAGGTGGGTGGTCGCGCAGGCCCCGCAGACGAGGGTCGCGAGCAGGAGTCGCTTCATCACCGCGACGATATCATTGTGTCGCGCGACGTCACCTGTCGTCAGGTGCGCCAGATGCGCGGCGCCTCGTCACGGCGGGCACTGCGGCACGAGCGGGTACGGCGTCGCGAAGGCCCCGAGCTCGGCCTCCACCTGGGCCAGCGTCCGGTCGAGCTCGTTGGTGGTGTCGGCGAGGGCCACGCACACCCGCTTCGCCTGCGCGCACACCGCCAGGGGCTCACAGCGCGCCCGCGCCGCCTCGGGCAGCGCGTCGATCAGGGCCGCGTCGCCGTACACCGCGCGGCCGCCCACCATCACCAGCCGAACGTCGGCGACGGGCGCGTCGAGCAGGGTGTCGTAGGCGTCACAGCCGCGGTCTGGCACCACCAGCACGTCGGCGTACCTGCCCTCCACGAGCGAGCCCACCTGCGGGCGATCGAGGGCGAGCGCGGCGCGGGCCGTGGCCATCTCGAAGAGGTCGCGCGCGCGGAGGCGCCCGCCCATCACGGCGCGCGAGAACTCCCGGGCGAAGCGCATCTCGACGAGGAGGTTGGGGCTCCCCGTGGGGGTCCAGTCGGGCGCGAGGGCCACCGCGAGCCCGGCGTCGAGGGCCGCGCCGACATCCGTGGTTCGACCGTAGAGAACGAGGTTGGAGCGGGGCGACCACACGAGCTTCGCGCCCGCCTCGGCCATGCGATCGAACTCCGGTCGCCCCAGCGCCGTCCCATGGATCACCACGAGCGGCGCCACGACGAGGTCGCGCGCGACGAGGGAGTTCCACTCTCGGTAGGCGGCCTCGTTGACGCCCTCGGCGAGGTGGACGATGTACGCGGTGACGGTGCGGGCGTCGATGCCCGCGCGGAGCGTGACGACATCCGCGGGGGCGAGCGTGTCGATGCCGAGGGCGTTGGTGCGGTGCGTGTCGACGCCGCCGAAATCGCTGCCGTACTCGACGTTGCGGGCCATGGTGCGGGTGGCGCAGACGCGGTTGAGCGCCCCTTGCACGCTGGTGGTCCCCGAGACGAGCGCGCGGGCCTCGCCCCACTTCAGCATCGCGCACGTATGCATCGCCTCGTTCTCACGGAGCGGCGCGGTCACGGCGCGGTACGAGGGCGCGGCCTGCCACGCGTCGGAGTAGCCGTAGAGCATGGGCGGCGTCCACGGCGGCAGAAAGTCGTACTGCACGTGGTCGTGGGCGCTGACGAGCCCCGGATAGATGACCCCGCCGGTGTCGATCACGGTGGCGCCCGCGTAGCCTGTCCGACCGTCGCAGCGCTCGGCGACGCAGGTGAGCGCCCCGCCGACGATGAGCACCTCCCCCGGCGCCAGCACGGCCGTCGGCGTCACGACACGGCCGCGCAGCACGACCCGGTCGGCGACGCCCGCGGTGACGCTCGGCAGGCGCAGCGCGGCGTCGTCGCAGGTGACGCGGCGCTCGGGCGGGAGCGCCGTCGACGCGCCCGCTCCGATGCCCGTGGGGAAGGGGCCGCCGCCGTCCGGCGCGATGGCGTCGGCGCGTGCGTCCACGCGTGCATCGGGGGCTACGTCGAGGTCGACGTCCATCGCGGCATCGACCTCGGGCGCCACGTCGTCAGGCGCGACATCGAGGGCGTCGACGACGTCCGGGAGCTTGGGGGCTTCGGCCAGGTCGGCGCCGGGGAGGTCAGCGAGCGCATCTGCCACCACCTCGCCATCGGGGAGCGTCGCGTCGACGGGCGGGCTGAAACCGTCCTCCTCCGCGGTGTCCACGGCGGGAGCCTCCGCACGGTCGGCCAGGGTCGTGACGTCCGCTCGGTCGGGCGGCTCGTCGTCACCACCGCACGCTGCGAGCAGGAGTCCCGGGAGGACGATCGCTGTGATTCGCATCGTGGATGCAACGACGGTAACACCGCCCCCAACGGGCCGGGCGCCGCGAGGAGACAATTGAACGCGGCGCCTGAGGTCCGGTCGCAGGAGGCCGGTCCCCTTCGGCGTAGCGCGCCGTCTCGGGAGTGTTCGAGATGCCACTGGGGGGCGAGCGCTCGACCCGCGTGGCGGAGGTGCGACGGTGGCTGCTCACCGCGCCCCGGTCGCCCGATCGAGCCGGGGCGCAGAGCCTCCATCGACGCGATAGAGCGCCACCCGCACCGCGGCGGTGTTGTAGGGGACCGAGTAGCTCTCCACGGCCGGGAGCGTCCACGCGCGCAGGAGCGTGAGCCCGCCGCGGCGCTCGACGTCGTCGCAGGCCGCGGCGCCGGTCCAGGTGCTGCAGAGCGATGAGCGGTAGTAGTAGATGCGCTCGGCGCGATACCCCGCGAGGGAATGCCGCAGCCGACTCGCCTCGATGGGACGAATCTCGCGAAGGTCGGGGTCGGCGCGGGGATAGAGCGGGAGGCGCAGCGTGCAGGGGTCGGTCTGCCCGAGCCACACGACGCTGGAGTGAGCGGGCACGAGGCGACGCCACGAGCGCGCAAGCTCCTGCTCCAAAGCGTCGGTGGGCACGACGCGGTCGCTGCGGTGACGGACCGCGACCGGACCCAGGATGAGCGCCGCGCCGCAGAGCGCCACCGCGTAGGACTGCCAGCGCGAACGGGCAACGTCGCGCAGCAGGGCGGCGCACAACACCACCAGCGCGGCGGCGTAGAGGCGCAGGTAGCCACCCTCCACCCAGGCCGCGAGGCGCGAGGCCGCGGGGAAATCTGCGGCGACAACGACGGCGACCACCGGCACCACGAGCAGCGCGCGCCACGCGGCCGCAAAGCGCCGGCGTGCGAGCGCGACCGCGAGCACCCACACCGGCACGAGCCGCGGAAACCACACCGCGAGGCGTGCCGCCGTCCCCCACTCCCCGTTGGGAGAGAATCGAGCGGCGAGGTCGGAGTGGAGCGCCGCCCACATCGAACGCCCGGCGACCACCGCGACCACCGCGGCGATGAGCGCCCCCGCAGCGGCCGCCGCGCGCACGCGCCGACGCAAGGCGCCGTCCCCGGCGAGGAGCACGAGCGGCGTGAGGGCGGCGGCAGGCCAGAGCAGCGGGTGCAGGCGCGCCACCTGCGCGACGACGGCGCCCGCGGCGAGCGACGCGAACACGAAAGGAGCGCTGGTGACCGGCGCGCGCGTGGCGCGGAGCGAGAGTGCGCCCGCGGCGAGGAGAAGGAGCGCGGCGCCGGTGCCGAAGTACGACTCGCTCCGGGCGAGGCGGGCGAGCATGGGGTCGAGCGCGATGGCGAGCGCGAGCGCAGCGGCGAGCGGTCGATCGGCACCGACGCGACGCGCGATGAGCCACGCGCAAGCAGGTCCTGGCGCAGCGAGCAGCGACTGCACCAGAAACACCGCCCCCTCAGGGTCGCGCGGACGAAGGGCGATGGCACCGTGAAAGAGCTCCATCAGCCCGGGGCCGTACTCGCGGAAGACGCCATGGAGCGCGCGCTCGACCCACAGCGGCCCCTGGCCGTTCTGATGGAAGAAGCGGGCCGGCATGAGGAGCGTGCGGCCGACGAAGGTAGCGACGGTGAGGGCGAAGAGGCCGACTGCGTCGGTGCGGCGCGGGCGGGTCGCGGCGGCCAGCGCGAAGCAGAGAGCGGCCGCGAGGAGCCAGGGGAAGGAGGCGATGAGCGAGGCGCCGAGGAGGTTCATCGTGCGGGCTCGACGGCCATGAGCGGGCGCAAGTCCGGGGGGACGAGCGCAGGGTCGGCGGCGAGGGCCACCGAGACCGCGCGAAGTACCGGCTCCAGGGTGGCGTGCGGAATGGGTGTGTGACTGGCATAGAGCGCGTAGGGGCCGACGGCGACCGGCGGGCGCGCGTTGGTCCCTTCAGCGCGCGCGATGATCACGTGGAAGATCCCCTCGGGCAGACGAACGTGGACGCGAAGGAAACCGTCGCGCACCCCCTCGAGCTCCGTGACGACGCCCGTCGCCACGCTCGCCCCTTCCCGAAGGCCCCCGAACACCCGTCGATCCGCCGCGGACGGCACGACATGAGCGGGAGGAGGCGGAGCCGCGGGAGGTGGTGGCGGCGGTGGCGGCGGTGGCGGCGGTGGTGGTGGAGGTGACGGTGGAGGTGGAGGTGGAGGTGGCGGTGGCGGAGGCGGCGAAGCAAGCCGAGGCGAAGGGGCGGGTCGTTCTGATGGCGCCGCTCCTGAGGCGGTGGGCGGGTCGCGTCGGGGCTCCGCGGGCGGCGCGGTGAAGAGTGGACGGGTCGACTCCCACGTCCGCGAAATCGGGGTAGAAGCCGCGACGGCGAGCAGGAGGACGCCCCCCGTCGCCGCGGCGATTGCTCGGGGGCGTTGAAGGGCGGGCCTGAACGATGCGCGTTCGCCCGCGCTCCGGGGAGTCTCTTGGGTCATGCGTGACGGCGTAGAGGGCGCGCGTTGCGTGCGCAGCGCTCGCGCCAGACGCTATCACGATCGTCGCGATGCGAACGACCCCACGCGGGGCCGCCGTTCCGTGAGTCAGCGCGCGGTGGAGAGGACGTGCGCGAGCGGCATGGGCCGACCGTAGAAGTAGCCTTGGCCGAGGTGACATCCGAGCGCGCGAAGGGATTCGGCGTCCTCGCGGGTCTCGACGCCCTCGGCGATCACGCCGATACCCTCGTCGTTGACAAACTGGATCAGACGGTTGACGAGGTTGAACTTGCGCGTCGACGCTGAGAGCCCCCGGACCATCTCGATGTCGAGCTTGACGAACTCCGCGCCGATGGTGGAGACAGCGTTGAGGCTGGCGTAGCCCGCGCCGAGGTCATCGATCGCGAAGCGAAAGCCCCGCGAGCGGAGCCGCGCCAGCGTCGCCTGGCTGTCGGTGACCTGGAGCACCGACGCGCGCTCGTTGATCTCGAACACCATGCGCACGATGAGGTCGTCGGGGATCGAGCGGTCGAAGTCCGGGTCGGTGAGCTCGACCGGGTGCAGGTTGACGAACAGTTCGCCCTGAAGGTCGGAGCGTCGGAGGGTGTCGACCGCGGCCCGCCGCACGAGTCGACCAAACTCGAGGATGAGGTTGCTCCGCAGACAGGCGTCCACCAGCACCAGCGGGTTGGCGAACAGCGGATGCGTCGGCCGACAGAGCATCTCGTGGGCGCGGTGACCGCCGTCGCGCAAGGTGACGATGGGCTGAAAGTGAAACCCGATCTCGCCCGAGTCGAGGAAGCGCCGCAGCTCGCGGACGTGCCTGCTCCAGCCGCCGAGCGAGCGACGCGAGAGGGTGAGGAGCCGTTCGCGTGAGACTTCGCGTCGCGTGAGGCCGTCGTCGATGGCGTGGCGCAGGTGCACGGGCACGTCGGCGCGGAGGAGGCAGAGGTCGATGGCGTTGGGCAGCCCGACGTTCACCTCGGAGAACTGCGCCTCGGTCTCGATCACGAGGATGCGCAGCGCATCGGGGCAGGCTGCCACGCTGTCGTGCAGCACGTCCTCCCCAAACCCGACCCCCTCGAGCTGGTGCGCCGCGATGATCACGTCGAAGAACTCCGAGGTGTACCGTCGGCGAAACTGCTCGGGCGAGCTCGACACCTCGCAGAGCGCGCTCGGGCCGACGCCCGCGACCAGCCCCCTGGCGTTCGCCGGCGTCGCGTCGAGCACGAGCGCCCGACGAGCGACCTCGGGCATGCGCGACGGCGCGCGCGCGAGGTCGGGGTGGTACACCTGCACGCAGTCGCGCCCGGCGGCCTTGGCGGTGTAGAGGGCCTGGTCGGCGCGGAGCATGAGCTCGTCGAGGCTCTTCGCGTCGCCGGGACAGACGGCGACCCCCGCGCTCACGGTGAGCGTCCCCTGGGCCCCTGGCACGATCTGGTCGTAGGGGAGCGCGCGGATCGCCGCCCCGCACTGCTCCGCCATCCGCTCCACGGCCGCGACCGACTCGTCGAACACCACGGCGATGAACTCCTCGCCGCCGAAGCGCCCCACCACGTCGGTGTGCACGAGCGTCTTGGAGATGGCGGCGGCGCAGGCCTTCAGCACGCGGTCACCCGCGAGGTGCCCGTGGCGATCGTTGACCGACTTGAAGTGGTCGAGGTCGAGCAGGATGAGCCCGACGCCGCGCCCGCTCCGCTCGGCGACGCGCACGGCCCGCTCGGCCTCCTCCGTGAACGAGCGCCGGTTGAGCACCCCCGTGAGGGCGTCGACGCGCGAGAGGTGGGTCACCTGCTCGAGGGCGAGCATCAGGTCTTTGGTGCGGGCCTCCACGGCCGTCTCGAGCGCTTCGGCCCGCTGCTTCTCCAGGTTGAGCAGATCGCGAAAGTGCGCCTGGAGGCGGCTCTCGTCCGACACGTTGCGGTACGTGATGAGCAACCCGACCAGCTCGCCGGCGAGGTCCTCCACGGGTGTGAACGTCTGGTACACGGTGAGCTCGTGACCCTCCGGCGTGCGCACCTTCAGCTCCCCGAGGCGCACGGGGGCGCGGCGGTGGAGCGCCTCGCGGGCGCGCTCCCGAAGGTCTTCGGTGTCGCAGCGGAGCAGGTCGAGGGGGGCGCGGCCGTCGCGACCGAGGTGCCGCAACCGAACGCCGCACAGCTCGGCAAACGAAGCATTCGCCTCGACGAACCCCATCTCCATGTCCACCAGCAGGGAGGGCTCACCCAGCCCCCGCGCCACCTTCGCAACGATCGTGAGCGTGCTGTTCATAAGCGGTCTGCGGCTCCGGTACCTGCCGTCATCACATCACGACGCTGGCGGGCGAAACCAGCCCCGTCCGCGGCGGTGCAAATTCAGGACAGGCCCCTCGGCAGGGAGCGGCTCAGTGCATCGGGCGTTGCTCCGCGCGCGACCGGCGTGACATCGTCGAGACCGATGAACCTCGCGCCATCGTCCCTCCCCATTGGGTCTCCCGCGCACGGCCCGCGCCCTGTGCGGGTGCTGCTAGTCTGCCGCGACGCCGCCCGCCGCCGCCTCCTGGCCACCGCCACGGCGGGCGCTGCCGACGACGTGGTGGCGGTTGACGCGTTGGACGCCGCCATCAACCCCTCGGACTATCAGGCCATCGTCGTCGACGACGAGGCCTCGCTGCACGAGACGTCGCCGCTCCTGAACACGCGATTCGAAGCCCGCCCTCCGGTGGTGGTGCTCATCCACACGCCGCGTGACAGCCACCTGCTCCCGTGGCTGGAGCGCCTCGAGGCGGTCCACGTGATTCAGTACGACAACGTGCAGCGGTTCAACGACCTCCACGTCACGCTCCGCAAGATCACCTCCGGCGACATCTTCGGCTTGCACAAGTACCTCGCCTGGGGCGCGCGCGATCACGTCCACACGCTCCGCTGCACCGACGAGCGGGCGGCGCTCTTCGACTCGTTGGAGGGCTTCACCGCGGGCCTCCACGTCCACGGCCGCATCCGGGCGCTGGCCGCTGTGGCGATGGAGGAGTTTCTCTCCAACGCCTTCTACAACGCGCCGGTCGACGCGGATGGGACCTTCCGCCACCGGGCCATCGGCCGCACGACGCCGGTGACGCTGCGTGACGACGAGTCCATCGTGGTTCGCTTCGGCGCCGACGGCCGCCGGCTGGGCCTCTCGGTCGTCGATCCCTTCGGCTCCCTTCGCCTGGAGAACCTGCGCCTGACGCTGGTGCGCGGCCTCCGCCAGGGGGTCCACCTGTGGGACAGCTCGCTCGGTGGCGCGGGCCTGGGCTTCTACTGCGCCTTCGAGTCGCTCTCGCACCTGGTGGTCAACGTCGAGCCCGGGCGCCGGACCGAGCTCATCGGGATCTTCTCGTTGCGCGATACGTATCGAGAGTTTCTAGGCGCCGGGCGGTCGTTCAACATGTTCGAGGTGTCGGGCGAGCGGGGCCTGGCCGCGGCGGAGGTGCAGCCGTGAGCGACCTCCGCCTCGACCTCTCCACCGCCGACGGCTCCACCCGCGTCGCGCTCGACGGCGACCTCACGGAGCACGCCGATTTCACCGCCGTCCGGGCGATCACCACGCCTCAGATCGTGTTTGATCTTCGCGACGTGCGGCGGATCAACTCCTGCGGCGTCCGCGAGTGGATCCGGCTGATGGAGGCGCTGCGCGACGGCCCCCGCGCCGTGGTCCTCGAGCGCTGCTCGGTGCCCTTCGTCAATCAGATGAACATGATCGTGAATTTCGTCGGCGGCGCGCGGGTCCGTTCGTTCTACGCGCCCTACCTCTGCGGCCGCTGCGACGAGGAGTTCGTCGAGCTCTGCGACCTCCCCGACGATGGAGCGCCTGCCCTTCCCGCCACCGCGCCGTGTCCCAGGTGCGGCGAGTCGGCAGAGTTCGACGACCTCGCGGACTCCTACCTGGCCTTCGTCCGATCGTCACGCACCCCGCGCACTCGCGCCGTCTAGCCCGTCGTTTCGCGCTTTCCTCCGACGCATCGGAGGGTCATAGATCGTCCTATGACACGGTCTAGCGAAGTCCCGCCGACGCTCTCCTTCCAGCTCGACTGGGCCACCGATGACGAGCGCGCGGAGATCATGGGCCACATGCGCCGCCTCGGCCGCCAGACCATGAACCTCCGCGTGATGAAGGGTTCGCGCCTCCTCCGCGTCCGCGCGACCGAGGACGGCAACCGCATCGTCGGCTGGGCCGGGCTCGACGCGTGGCACACGCCCGGCCTCGCCGAGCTCTTCTCGCTCTTCGTGTTCCCTGACTACCGCACCTACCTCGTCGGCCTCATCCTCGAGACGGCGCGCTGCGCCTTCCTCACGCGGGAGTGCCCGGACGTGAAGCGCGTGCTCGTCCGCATGGAGTCCGCGTCCAACACGTCGCTGCTCCAGTATCGCCTCGGCGCCGAGCTCATGCGCGAGGCCGCCCCCGAGGAGCTCGGCGAGGAGCTGCTCGGCCTCTGTGGCCGCTGCGAGCTCCATGGCAACGCCTGCGCGCAGCAGGCCTTCCTCTGGGTCAACGTCGAGCGCTTCCTCGCCCGCGGGCAGGAGCGGCTCGGCTACGTCATCCCGACCGAGAGCCTCCCGTTGCAGCTCCGCCTCGACCCCACGCGCATCCGCCGCAGCGTCCGCCCGGTCCCCCCGCCCGCGTCACTCCCCCCCCTCCGCGCCACGTCGGTGCCGCCTGCACCGGTCGTCGCCTGACGGCCCCGGCAGCGTCCAGAGGCGTAGCGCTACGCCAGCAGCCGCATCACGGTGATGTCGTCGCGCAGTCCACCGGACCTCCGCGCCGCCGCGAACAGCTCGCGGAGCGGCGCTCGCCAGTCGGCCTCGCGTGAGGCACCGAGGAGGATGTCGCGCAGCCGCCGCATGCCGAGCCCACGCCCCGCCACCGTCAGCTCGGGCGCCCCATCGCTGAAGAGATACACCTGATCGCCCGCCAGCAGCTCGATGTCCACCTCGGGGAGCTCACCCCCGTCGGCGGCGCCGTTCAGCGTGGACGAGGGCGGCGCGACCACCACGCGGGCTTCATCACCGCGGACGTGAACCGCGAGGGGTCCACCCGCGCGGCACAGCGACAGGCGCGCCCCACGGAGGAGCGCCGCGTGGACGGAGACGTCGAAGTCCAGCCCGTAGCCCCGGTGGTCGTCGGCGACCGCGCGGAGCAAGCGGGGGAGCGTGTCCTCCGCGCGCACGTGACGGCGGAAAGCCTCGCGCACGAGGTAGGTCACCTGCGCGGCGGCGATGCCGTGGCTGGTCACGTCGGCGACGAAGAAGACCAGCCCGTCAGTGACCGACAGCGCGTCGCAGAAGTCCCCCGACAGCGCGTCGCAAGGCTCGTAGAGGTGCTCGACGCAGCGCCCTTCGAAGCAGACCTTCGGCGCCGGCAGGAGCGCCTGCTGAATCGAGCGGGCGACGGCGACGTCGCGCTCGGTCTGCAGCTGGAGCGCCCGCATGCGCAGCAGGTTGCGGGCGCGCGCGAGCAGCTCGGCGGGGGCGAAGGGTTTGCTGAGGTAGTCGTCGACGCCGAGATCGAGCGCCGCGATGCGATCCGCTTCACCTGCCTTCGCGGTCAGCAGCACCAGCGGCAGGTGACGCAACCTCGGGTCGGCCCGCACCCGTCGGCAGAGCTCGACGCCGTCGACGACGGGCATCATCACGTCGGAGAGAATCAGGTCGAAGGTGCGCAGCCGAAGCTCCGCGAGGCCCGCCTCCCCGTCGCCCGCGAGGAAGGTGTTGAACTCCCCCGCGAACAACGCGCCGACGTGGGCGCGGAGGTCGCGATTGTCGTCCACGTAGAGCACGGTCGCCCGGTCTGCCCGCCACGTTCGCGCAGCCCGTTCGTTCCAGATGGAGATGTCGGAGCCGTCGTCGGCCGGGCCGAGGTCGACAGCGCCCGGCGCGCTGGCGGCCAGTCGCGGCGTCGCGGCGGCCTCCCCGGTCGCGATGGGAAAGGTGAGTTCGAACGTGGTGCCCACCTCGCGTCGGCTGTCGACGCGCACCGACCCGCCGTGCAGCGAGATGATCTCCTTCACGAGCGAGAGGCCGATGCCCGTCCCCGCGATGCGCTTCGCCGAGGCCGAACGACGGAAGCGCTCGAACACGAACGGCAGGTCGGGCGCGTCGATGCCGACGCCCGAGTCGCGCACCTCCACATGGAGCGAGTCGCCCGCGAATCGCCACGTCACCGACACCTCCCCCGCCGCCGTGAACTTCACCGCGTTGGCGATCACGTTGGTCAGCGCCCGATCGAACATCTCGACGTCCAGCGGCACCACCACCCCGCGCGGCTGCGCCTCTCCATCGACGACGAGACTCAGGCCGCGGGCGCGGGTCACCTCGTCGAAGCCGCGGGCGATCGACTCGATGAGGGCGGGCGCGTCGCCGTGCGCGACGGGCTGGGCGGTGGCCTTGCCCGCCTCGATCTTCGAGAGGTCGAGGATCTGGTTGACGAGGTCGAGGAGGCGCCGCTGGCTTCTGCGCGCCACCTGCAGGGCGTCGCGCGCGGCGTCCGGCAGGTCGCCCGCGCGCCCCGAGAGGAGCCCGTCGATCGGCGCGAGCGTGAGCGTGATGGGCGTGCGGAACTCGTGCGAGATGTTCGCGAAGAAGTCCATCCGGAGCTGGTCGAGCTCGCGGAGCGTCGCCACGCGCCGCGTCTGCAGCGCCGCGCTGATCGACGACGCGATGACCCCAAAGGTCTCCAGGTCGACCGCGTCGAGCGCCGGATAGAGCGGCGGCACCTCCTTCACCCGCCCGGCCACCAGCACGGCGAAGCAGCGCCCGTCATCGCGCAGCGCGACGCTGACGTAGGAGGTGAAGCCGAGCGCCCCGAGCAGCGCCGCGCCCGGCTCGTGGGGCGCCGTCGCCCGCGTGACGAGCAGCGCCCGATCCGATCGAGCGAGGTCGTCGGGCAGCGGCGCGACTGGCGGATCGCCCTCGAACCCCAGCGCGACCCGCGGGACGAAGCTCGCCCCCTCCTCGGCGTACACCACCGCCCGGTGCATCCCGACGGAGCCGATGAGCGCCTCGGCCAACGCGCGCACCACCTCGTCGCGCGTCGAGAGCCGGCTCACCACCTGCTGGAGCTCGGCGAGGAAGGCGAAGCCGCGACGTCGCTGCTCCAGCGCGTGCTTGATGTGGGCGATGCGGTAGTCCGCCTGGATCAGCCGCCCCGCCCCCTCGTCGAGGCGCTTTCGGTAGTAGGCGAGCTTGCGCTCGAGCTCCTTCGCCTCCGCGTCGGTCATGGTTCGCTTCAGGCCGGCTGGCTGAGGACGCAGAGGACGCCGGTCCAGTCGAGGGGACGCACCTCGGCGCCCACCTTCGCGATCTCGACGCCCGAGTACGCCCCGAGGAGCGGGATGCGCTGGCCGATGACGCGGCGGACCTCCTCCGCCTCCTCGCCGTCAGAGCCGCAGTAGGCGCTCGCCCGGCCGGCGCAGTCGATGTAGAGCGCGAAGAAGGCGTGTCGATCGGCCACGCGGGCGAGCAGCTCCTCGGTGCGGCGCGCGACGTAGCTGAAATCCACGCTGCGGCACATGAGCTGGACCTCCGAGCCCGCCACCAGGTCGGGCTCGAACATCACCAGCCCGCCGCGCGCCCGGTCGATGCCGGCGACGAGGCGGTTGGCGTAGTCGGCCTCGTTGAAGTCGCCGTACTTGTCGCCGCGGTTGAGCCCGAGCGTGACGAAGAGCGGGTACTGCTCCCAGGGGCGGTCGGCGCCCGGGCCGAGCATCTGCGCGACGACCTCGAGGGCGGGGCGCCCGTCGATCTCCAGCACCACGTTGTAGTCGGCCTTCGTGATGGTGTGGTAGTCGCCGACGGGCTCGCAGCCGTGCATGATCGTGTAGTCGAGGCGCACGTTGGAGAAGCGCAGCGCGAGCGCGGTCTGCTCCGCCACCTCCGCCCCCACCCACTGGTAGGTGGGGTTGAACTGCATGTCGCCGAGGAGCCCGACGCCCACCGTCGGCGGCCACTCGCCGAGCTTCTCCGACATGCCCGCGAGGAGCGGCGTGGCGACGTTGAGCACCCAGTCACCCGCGACGGACTTGTCGCGCACCGAGTCGTACAGCAGACAGAGCCCCTGCTCGCCCTCCCCCGGGCGCGCGGCCATGCGCTCGGCGAGGCGCGCGCCGACGCGATGCTCGTTGCCCGCGAGTCCGCCCTCGGTGAAGGCCTCCAGGCGCGCCCCGTGGTCGAAGGAGAACGCCGCGAGGCCGCACTGATACCCCTCGTAGCCCAGGCGGTCGTTGGTGATCACGCCCACCGCGTAGCCGCCGTAGACGGGCACCTCGCCGAGCACCGAGCGCACGCCGGCGAGGAGACGCTTCGGGTCCTGCTTGGAGGTCGACATCATGACGACCGCGTCGACCTTGCCGGGCAGCTTCGCCCGCGCATCGGTCGCGAGCTGCACGCCCGCCTGGAAGGAGTCGCTGGATTCGGAGTAGGAGATCGCGGCCTGGGTGCTCATCGGGCGGTGTCCTCAGGGGCTACGCGCGCCGCGACATTGCGGCGATCGCGCAGCGACCGTTCGCGACCGTATCGACCGTGGACGTCGGTGTCTAGCGACGACGGCGCGCGTGGCCGTCATCGCGCGCACCGCTGTCCGAAGCTCGGATGGTAGACTCCCCGTCATGGCCTCCACGAAGAAGAAGCCCCCCACCGAAGCCAACGATCACGTGCGCCGCCAGTGGCTCCTGCGCGTCGAAGCCGAGTACCGCTCGGCCGTGCTCACGCAGGAGCTCACGCTGTGGTTGATGCAGGCCGGCGCCTCGCCCGACCTGCTGCGCGACGGCCTGCGCATCGCCGAGGACGAGCTGGTGCACGCCGAGCTCAGCATGGAGACGTACCTCGCCGCGGGCGGCGACCGCGGACCCACGCTCGCGCGCGAGACCCTCTCGCTCCCGCGCCGACCGGCGGAGCCGCTGGAGCACGACATCCTCCGCGTCGCCGCCGACTCCTTCTGCCTCGGTGAGACCGTCGCCGTCCCGCTCTTCAAGAACCTCCGCGACGGCTGCACCGTGCCCGTCGCGCGCAAGGCGCTCGACCGCATCCTGCGCGACGAGGTGAGGCACCGCGCCTTCGGCTGGACGCTGTTGGGATGGCTCCTGGAGACGCCCTCGGCCCCGACCCTGCGCGCGCTCATCGACCGCGAGCTCGTCACCTGGTTCGGCCGCATCCGCCGCTGCTACGCCCCTGCGTACGCCGGCAAGCTCGACACCGTCTCCGAGGTCGATCGCGCGTGGGGGCTCATGGCGCCGGCCCGCTATGCCGCGGTGGTCGAGCGCACGTGGGAGCGCGACTGGCGGCCCCGCTTCGCGCGCGTCGGGGTCAGCGCCGAGGCCGCGTGGGAGGCCGCGCGCGCCGCCACGTAGCGCCCGCTCAGGGGTGCGCGATCACCAGCAGCGCCGGGCTGCGGCGGAAGGCGCAGGCGAGCGCCTTCTTCAACGTCGTGGGATCGAGCGCCGCGAGGCTCTCGTCGAGCACCACCAGCTCGGCCCCCTGGAGCAGCGCGCGGGCCATGTAGATCCGGCTCTTCTCGCCGTGCGACAGGCTCCACCCCGACTCGCCGACCATCTGTTGGAGCCCCGAGGGCATCCGTTCGAGCAGGGGTCCGAGCTCCAGCTCGCGGCACACGGCGTCGGCCTCCGCGAGGTCGTCGTCGGTCGCGGGCCAACGCCGCCCGAAGAGCAGGTTGAACGCGAGCGTGCCCGTCATGATGTGGTTCTCGTGAAACTGCGGCGCGGCCACGACGCGGCGGCGCCACGCGGTCGGCCCCACGCTCTTCGGATCGAGGCCGTGGAGCAGCAGCAGCCCCGAGGTGGGCGTGCGCAGCCCCGCGAGCAGCGCGCCCAGGGTCGACTTGCCGCTCCCCGACGAGCCTTCGAGCAGCACGCGGTCGCCCTGCGCCACGCGGAGCGAGACGCCCTTCAGCACCGGCTCCGCGCGGCCCGCGTGCCGAAACACCAGGTCGTGCGCCTCCACCACCGAGCGGCCCATGATCCGCGTGGGTGCGTCGTCCACCGGCGAGGGCTCCTCGTCCTTCATCGGGACGAGCGCGGCCGTCACCTCGTCGCGCTGCGTCGCGGCGCGGAAGAGGGGCGCCACCTCGCGCCACGCGATCCCCGCGGAGAGCAGGCTCACCAGGCCACCCGTCACCGACCGAAGCGCGTGCCCGGCGAAGAGGACCGCGCCGACGCCCACCGCGAGGAGCAGCGGTGACGCCCCCGACCTCGTCAACGCGGGCGCGAGCGAGGCCACCCCGAGCAGCGTCCACCCGCGCGGCAGCAGCACCGTGAGCACCGCCTGCGCGCGGTCGAGCGACGCCGACGCCTCGATGTAGTGCTCCAGGGCCTTGTCCTCGCCGTCGTGCCAGCGCTCCGGGCGCTCCTGCGCGGCCCGCGTGCGGTGGCCCACCATCCGCTCGACCATGTCGTTGGTCATCGCGACGCGGCTCAACGTCCATCGTCGGCGCGCGGCGCTGTAGCGCACCGCCACGGCCACCCCGAACACCACCCACCCCACGTACACCGCGGCCTGGAGCGGGCCGCCGACGCCGAGCGCGAGCGTCCCCGCGGCGAGGGCGATCTCCGGAACCGCCGCGATGGACGTCGTCGCCCCGGTGAGGGCGTTGGCCTCCACCGCGGACGACTCGATGACGCGCCCGAGCATCGCGCCCGCTCCCTCATGGCGGATGGACTCCGGGTCGAGGCGAATCGCCCCCACGAGCAGCCGCTGCTTGAAGAGCGTCCCCACGTCGAGCGCCAGTCGACCGCCGTGCCACGCCACCAGCAGTTGGAGGGGGATGATGGTGACGAGCGCGAGCGCCCACCCGAGCAGCCACGCGCGGTCGAGCGTCCCCTGCAGCGCGCTCCGTCCGAGGATGGCCCACGCGAGGCCCGCGAGCGCGTAGAGGGCGAGCTGCGTCGCGAGCATCACGCCGAGGCGTCGCATCACCCCCGCGTGCCGGAGCTGCGGGACAAACGCGTCGCCGGGGTCGTGGCGGAGGAGCCACGCGCCGCGCACCGGCACCGCCCCGAGGCGCTCGGCGAGGAGCGCCCGCTCGGCCTTCGCGCGCCGACCGGACGCGATGCCGATGCGCCCGAGGAGGCCGCGGACGTGCTCCAGGAAGGCCGACTCCGTGTGGACGCAGAGGGCCGCGCGGAGGGGCTCCAGCGGGATGGCGTGGCGCCGCAGGTCGGGGCCGAGCACGAAGGCCCGATCGCGCCGCCAGCTCGCCCGCGCGCAGAGGGCCACCACGCGGGCGGGCGTGGTCTTCGTCGGCGGGAGCAGCAGCAGGGCCGGCGCGGCGTCGAGGAGGAGGTCGGGCACCTGCGGCCACGTCGCCTGCACGGGCTCGGCCTCGAGGCCCAGCCACGATGCGGCCTGCTCGATCCACGCGCCGGCCTTGTCATCGGTCGGGCCGATCGCGCGGACGATGTCGTCGGGCATCGGCGGCACCTCGATGGCGCGCGTGCGCATCCCGACGTGCGCGGCGAGCGCCTCCAGGGCCTCGCCCGCGCGACCCACGGGCCACGCCACCGCGTCGACCGGGTCGCTCATCGCGCCCCCTTCTCGCGCGGGGCCTCGTGGAGCTTGCCGGCGTCCATGCGCCAGCGCCGCCAGCGACGGTCGGACCAGAGGGTGTCGCGGAGGTGGTCTTCGGCGTCGAGGAGCGCGCGGTACTTCGAAGTCTCCGTCGCCGAGAGCGCCTTCGGGTCGCCGTCTTCCACCACCCGCCCCGCGTCGACGACGAGGACGCGCGGGAAGTCCAGCGTCTCGCGCACGTCGTGGGTGACGCAGAGGAGCGTCACGTCGCGCCACCGCTCGCGGAGCCGATCGAGGAGCTCGCGGCGCTTCACGCGATCGAGGCCGCGGAAGGGCTCGTCGAGCACGACGAGGCGCGGGTCTTCACGGAGCAGTCCCCGGCCGAGTCGAACGCGCTGCCCCTCACCCCCCGACACCAACGCGCCTCCCTCGCCGAGGGAGGTCTGCATGCCGTCCGGGAGGCGCTCCAACACCCCGCGGAGGTCGGCGTCGCGGAGCACGTCACCGAAGTCGGCGTTGGCGCCGCGGGAGGTTCCGTAGCGCAGGTTGTCGAGGAGCGAGCGGTTCCAGAGCTGTACGGCCGGGTCGACCCAGACGGTTTGCTGACGGAGCGCGGCGAGGCGCGGGCCCACGAGCGCTTCGCCGTCCACGCGAACCACCCCGGAGGCCGCCGTGTGCCATCCCAACAGCACGCCGACGAAGGTGGACTTGCCCGCCCCCGACGTCCCCACGACGGCGACGTGCTCGCCCGGCGCGATGGTGAGGTCGACGCCTTCGAGCACGTCGCGGCCCGCGGCCCGTACGGTGACGTCTTCGAAGGTGATCCGCGCGGCCGGAGCGTCGGCGACCGGTGGCGCGGCGACGGCGGTGTCATCCTCGCGCGCGCCGAGCGGCTCCAGGAGGCGCAGCGTCACGTTGCGGTGGTCGGGGTACTGGCGGGCGAGCTGCGCCACCTCGGCGCCGAGCGCAGGGATCGCGAGCGCCCAGTACGCGAGGAGGAGCACGCTCCCCGATCCCACCGCGTCGGAGAACGGACCGATGAGCAGCAGCGCGCCGAGCGCGAGGCCCACCAGCGCCTCCACGCCTTCGAGGGCGACGGAGCTCGCGAGCAGCGCGCGGGCGGCGCGGGCCCACTCCACCATCAGCGACTCGTGCTCGCGCCGAATCGCCCGCTCGGCCCCGTGCGTGCGCACCGCCGTGATGCCCAGGAGCGCGTCGAGGTAGAAGCGCCCCAGCGCGCCGCCGTGCGAGCGATAGCGCAGGTCGAGCTCGGCGAGGGGCGCCTGCACGACGAGCGGGAGCGCCACCGAGAGGCCCGCCGCGACGAGCGCCGGGACGAGCAGCCGCGGCGCCACCCACACGATGCCCATCGCCGTAAAACACAGGCTGGCCACCGCGCGCAACAACTGCCCCGCGAGGGCCGGGAGCGCGCGGAGCTGTTGGACGGCGTGGCCCCGCTCGGTCATGTCGAACATCGGACGGCTGGAGAAATAGCGGTCCCCGAGGCGTGGGATCTTCTGCAGAAACGCCGCCCGCATGCGGTTCTCCAACTGCCGACCGAGCCGTTGGAGCGCGAGCTGGAGGGGAAACTCCATCGCGAGCACCGTCGCGAGGAAGAGCAGCACCGCCCCGACGCCCCAGAGCCGCGCCTCGCCGTGCCCGAGCAGCCGCGCGAGTTCGAACAGCGACCGGAAGAGCACCGACTCGCCGAGCGCCACGAACGCCGACGTGACGAGCGCCGCCGCCACCAGCGCGGGCTTGAGTCCGCCATCGTCGCGGAGCAACTGCAGGAGCTGCCGGAGCGGCGGCGTCGAGTCCCCACCGAGCGCCGCGGCGATCTCGGGCTGGATCGGTGCGGCGGCCTCGTCCCCTGGCGCCACCGCGGGGACACGGCCGTCGACGGGTGCGTGCGGCAGGAGCGCCTCCACGGCGAGCACCACCGCGCCGCCGAGGGCCACCTGCACTTCGCCGTCAGGGCCGAGCTCGTCGATCCCCCGCGCCGACCAGAAGCGCATCGGAATGGGGTTCTCTTGTGGCGGCTCGCGCATTCGAAGAGACGTGACGGCGCTGCGCGTGAGCGTCTCGGTGAGGGCGACCGCGGCGCTGCCGACGTCGACGGCGCCGCTCCGCGCGAGGGAGGTGACCATGCGAACGCCCGCGTCGAGGCAGGCGAGCGACTCCCACGAAGGGTCGGCGAGGCACTCTGCGAGCAGCGCGGCGTCACGGGGAAAGCCGAGGCGCCGCATCCGTCGCAAGAGCGGCGCGAGGAAGGTCTCCCCGGGGTCGGCCGCGTAGGCGCGCCACGCCTCCGCCGGGACGGGCGTGACGTGGTGATACAGCTCCTGCAGGAAGCGCTCGACGGAGAGCCAGCGTCGGCCGCCGCCGGGGTCCATCACCTGCACGAGGCCCCCGCGGTCGAAGGGTCCCCCGAGGCGATGGACGCGCCACACGACCACGAAGTGCGTGAGCCCGTTGGGCTGTCGAACCACCACGATCGCCGGGAGCGCGCGGCCCTCCGGGAGAAAGAGGTGATCGTCGGGGACGATGCGCTGCACCGCGTCGAGGCCGATGCGCCGGGCGACGTCTTCGAGCGCGTCGATGGAGGTGCCGTCGACCTCGGTCTGACAGGCCTCGCGGAGCCGACCGTAGCTCACGGGGATGCGGAAGCCTTCGAGCAGGGCCTTCAGCGCGGCGGGCCCGCAGTCCATCGCGGAGGTCTGCACCACCTCGGGGATGAGCCACCGGCGGGCGGCGCTCATCGCGGCGCGCTCCGTGGTGCCACGAGCTGACCCGCGGCGCGAAGCACGAGCGACGCGGGGGCGACGCGCTCCACCTCCACCTCGACGCTCCCGGGCAGGCCGTGCTCCAGCGGGATGCGCGGGTTGCGAGGCGCGGCGAGCACGAGCTCGACCCGTACGGTGCCGTCGCGCGTCTCGGTGGCGACCGTGGCGACGCGCGCGTTGACCATGCCCCACTGGGCCCACGGGAAGCCGTCGAGGCGCAGGCGCGCCGACTGACCCGCGTGGATGCGCCCGAGCGCGGCCGGCGGCGGGAAGTCCGCCACCACCCGCAGCGCGCCGTCTGGCACCACCGTCGCGAGCCGCTGCCCCTCGGTGAGCATCGACCCCGCGCGCAGCTCGACCACCGCCCCGAGCCGACCCGCCACGGGGGCGCGGATGACGTGGCGCTGCGTCTGGTGCGTGAGGCGCGCGAGCGAGGCCGTGAGCGTCGCCCGCTCGCCCTCGAGGCGCGCGATGTCGCCGCGGATGCGCGCGAGCTCCACCCGACGGTTGCTCACCTGCGACGATCGATCGAGCCCCAGCCGTCGCAGCTCGCTTCGAAGCGCGTCGGCCTCCGCCCCGCGCCCCTCGGCTTGCGAACGCGCGCGCTCCGCGTCGGCGGTGGCGCCGTGACCGAGGCGGGCGAGTCGCTCGGCGCGGGCGGCCTCCTCCTGCGCCTGGCGGGCGTTGGTGCGGGCCTCGCGGAGCCGCGCGCGGGCGGCCTGGATGGCAGCGGTCCCCTCCCCCGAGCCCTCGCGCAACGCGCCCTCGGTGGCGGTGATCTGCGCCTGGAGGGCCGCGAGCTGCGGGGTGATCGCGTCGAGGCGCGTCTGGGTCTCCGCGCGCTGGAGCTCCTCCGCGCTCACGTCGAGCTCAACGAGCACCTCATCGGCGCGCACGCGGGCGCCGAGGGTCATCCGGTTGGTGACGACGCGGCCCGCGACACCCGCCTCCACCGGGAAGACCGCGCGGCTCGACTCGACCCGCGCCGACGCGCTCTGCTCATACAGCGGGACGCGCGCGAGGGTGAGCCACGCGGCCCAGAGCCCGAGAACCACCGCGGCCACCGCGACCCCCGTGAGGGCGCCGCGGCCGTTGTCGGCGGAGAGGGAGCGCAGGGATCGGGAGAAGGGCGTCGTCACGGCGAGGGACGTCGTGCGGTGAGGGGGACGCCCGTCACGCTACGCGACCGGCGAACAAAGTGCGAACTTCGTGCCGCGCATGGGCGTCACGAAAACACGTGACGAAGGGCTCAAGCGGGGTGTGCAGCGGACGACACGATGTGCAGCGCGTCGCCGACCGGCGCGGCTCACAGCCGGCGCTGGAGCTCGCTGCCGGGCGCGTCGGTCTGCCCGCGGCGGTAGGTGAACGCGCCGCGGAGGACGTAGCTGCGGCCCTCGTTGGTGAGGATGTAGATGTCAATCGGGTGGCCCTGGTCGGCCTCGCGCGACTCCGGCGTCGTGAACACGATGGTCTCGTCGTCGGCGACGCCCACGTTGGAAGCGGGCTTCGGACCGACGCGGATGTCGAGCGTACCGAGCGCGCGGAAGCCGCTCCCGAGGATGCGCACCTCCTCGCCGCCGCTGGGCTTGCCCGAGCGAGGGGCGACATCACGGAAGAACACGCCTTCCTTCTTGCAGCCCGCGCCAGCCGCCGCCGACATCACCACGAACGCCGCCACCGCGTGACGGAACCGACCGACCATGAGCACTTCCTCCGCCCGACGGCGGTCGCGACGACCGACCGTGAGGCGCCGCGACGCTAGACCGCGACGCGCGCGAGGGTCAACCCCGAACGAACGCCCCCGCGCCCTTCCGTCGGCCTCAGTCGCGCTCGTGCCCGGCCTCGCGGGTCATGAGCTCGTAGACGGCCTGCGGGAGGTCTTTCTTCTCGTAGAGCGCGGCGTACACCTGCTCGATGATGGGCATGTAGACGCCCTCGCGGCGCGACAGGTCGCGGGCGCTCTTGGTCGTGCGCACGCCCTCGGCCACCTGCCGCATGCTCCCGACGATCTCGTCGAGCGTGCGCCCCTTGCCGAGCTCGAACCCCACGTACCGGTTGCGCGACAGCTCGCCGGTGCACGTGAGCACGAGGTCGCCCATGCCCGCGAGGCCCGCGAGCGTGAGCGCGTCGCCGCCCATCTTCATCGCGAGGCGGGCGATCTCCGCGAGGCCGCGCGTGATGAGGGCGGCGCGGGCGTTGTGGCCGAAGCCCAGGCCGTCGCTCGCGCCCGCGGCGATGGCGATGACGTTCTTCAGGGCGGCGCCCACCTCGACGCCCACGACGTCGTCGGTGAGGTAGACGCGGAAGCGGTTCTCCGTCCAGAAGGCCTGCTGCACGTCGCGGGCGAGCCCGAGGTCTTTCGCGGCGGCGACGACGACGGTGGGGAGCCCCGCGGCCACCTCCTTCGCGAACGACGGACCCGACAGCGCGACGAAGTACGGCTCCGTCCAGGGCAGCTCCGACGCGATCATCTCGTTGACGAAATAGAGCGTCTCCTGCTCGATCCCCTTGGTGGCGCTCACCACCGGGATGCCGCGGGGAATGAGGGTCTCGCAGCGCTGGAGCGTCTCGCGGATGCCGTGCGTCGGCACGGCCATCAGGAGCATCTCCGCGCCGTGGAGCGCCTCCCCGAGGTCGGACGTGGCGTCGAGCGACTCCGCGAGGCGGTAGCCCGGCAGGAAGGTCGCGTTCTCGCGCTTCTCCCGGATGTCCGCGGCGAGCTCGGGGCGCCTCCCCCACAGCATCACCCGGTGTCCCTTGTCCGAGAGAACCTTCGCCAGGGCGGTCCCCCAGCTCCCCGATCCGAGCACGGCCACGCGCATAGGTCTTGTCTCTTCCCTTCGCGCCGCGACGATACCGAAACGTCGGCCCTCAGCCCAGCCGCAACGCCATCCGCACGTCGTCGATCACGACGCCCTCGACGCGGAATCGATCGGGCACCGCGCCGATGACGCTGAACCCGAAGCGCTCATAGAGCCGCTGCGCGCGCGGATTGCACGCGAACACGCCGAGCTCGATCCACGAGAGCCCCGCTGCCCGCGCCCACGCGATGGCCGTGTCGAGCAGTGCGGGCCCGAGCCCTTTGCCACGGTGCGGCAGCAGGATGCCCATCCCCATCTCGCTGCGATGGAGCTCCGTCGGGAGCCGTCCCCCCGACAGGTCGATGTGACCCACCACCTCGCCGGTCGCCTCGACGCGCGCGACCCACAGGCGAAACCACCCGGGCTCGACGTGGCTCTTGGCCATCCGCGCGACGTACCCGAGGATCGACTCGGCGGTGCGCTGCGGCGGCGGATCGAAGCGCGAGCGCGGCGAGAAGTACACGCCGTCGTCGCCGTTGTCCTTCACCTGCTCGCCGATCGACTCCAGCCACGGGTCGACATCGCGTCCGAGCGCGGGCGCCACGGTGTAGCCCGCGGGGACCGCGAAGGTCACAGAGGCTCCTCGGTGCTGCGCGGGGCGTAGACGTGGATGCCGTCGGCGGGCGAGGCCACCACGAGCGACCACGCCTGCCCCTGCACGAGCGGCGGCACGCTGAACAGCCGGAGGTTGCCCGCTCCGACGCCGCCCAGCGTGAGGCGCCCGATTGGCTGCCCGGTCGACGTGTCGAACACGGTGAGCCCCACCACCTCGCCGACGCTACCAACGACGAGGTCGGGGGTGCCGTTGCCATTCATGTCGCCCGAGAGCGTGACGGGCCATCCAAAGCCCGCCGTGAGCTCCTGCGCAGGCGGCGTCCAGCGGCGGAGCACGTGCCCGTCGGCACCCGACAGGAGCACCACGGGCGAATCGCCCGCCGCCGGGTGGTCGGCGCCCACCGCGACGTCGCCGCGACCGTCGCCGTTCACGTCCGGGCCGAGGCTCACCGCCTGCGCGCCGCGGGTGTACGTCACGCAGTACGGCTGCGGCCAGAGGCCGTGCCCATCGACGCCTGAGAACACCTGCACGCAGCGCCGATCCGTGGCCCCGTTGGCCCCGTCCAGCGGCGGTCCGAGCCCGGCGACCACGTCGTTCACACCGTCGCCGTCGGCGTCTGGACCCACCGCGAGGCCGAGCTCTGAAGGGTGGCCCACGCGCGAAAGACGGTCACTCCCGCGCACGCGCCAGAGTACGCGCGACGACACCGCGGAGATGGCGCGCACCTCCGTCGGGCTGCCCGGGCCACCGGGCTCGGCGAACACCACCACCACAGGCTCGCCGCGCACCAGGACGTGCCCGCCCACCGCGACGCCGCGCACGCCGTCGGACTCGATGGTGCGGTGCGGCTGGAGCGTCCGCGAGTCGATGATGTAGAGCCGATCGCGACGGGCGGCGACGGCGACGACGTCGTCCGAGCCGTCGTTGGTGACATCGGGAATGAGGCCGAGGTCGAACCCGTTGCACGCCACCAGCCCCCGCGACGAGCCGCGGAGCGCGCCCGGCGTCATCGGGTGGAGGAAGAGCGAGGCGCCGCCCTCGCCGCTCGGCACGCAGGTCGCGATCATGCGCTGCGTCGTCCCGGCGTGGAGGCTCGCGGCCGCGTGGCGCGCAAACTCCGAGGTGTTGTCGGCACCCGTGAGGCCCTGCGGCAGGCCGACGTCGTTGTTGGACGCGAGCGAGAGGTCTTGCACCGTCGGCAGCTCGGGCGCAGCGTCGGGCGGCGCCGGCGGGGGCGCGGCGTCACGGGCCACCGGGCGCTCTGGCGGCGGCGCGACGGGCTGCGGCTCGTGAAGGATCGTCCACGCGCCAGCCACGACCAGACCCAGCGCCAGACAGCCCGCGCCGATGAGCGGCCACGAAGGAGATTGCGCGTCTGGGGGCTTCTGGAAGGCGCTCCGGCCGCCGTACGAGCGCGACTCACGTTCGTCAAACTGCAGGCCCGGCGCGACGCGCGGCGGCGTCGGCGACTCGCGAGAAGGCGCGGCGCCCGTCGGGGTGCTCACCGCCGGGACCACCGGAGCCACCTGCGGCACGGTGACCTGCGGCGAAGACACCCGCGGGATGGCATCGCGCGAAGGACTCGGGCGCGGTGCGTCGCGCACCACGGGTTGCGTCACGGGCGTCGGGCGCTCGCGAACGATGGGCTCCTCGGAGCGAACGTCGTCGTTGAGGCGCTCGACGCGCCGGTCGCCCGAGGCGCGGCGCGGGTCGGGCACCACCTCCACCACCGCCGACACGGCGGCCCGCGCGGGCACACCGGCGCCGCTCGCCGCGGGGGGCTCGGCGGCCGCCCGCGCCGCGCTGGCGCTGAAGCGTGCGCTGCTGTCGGACGCGTCGACCACTGCCGTGATGGGCGCGGCCCGCACTACGGGGATCGCCGGGGAGGAGTTGCCCGTGGGGCGGCGCGGGGCCTCGCCGAGACGGGGGCTGTCCTGCGTCACCGCCGCCGCGCGCGAGGGCGCCGCGCCGGGCTCTCGCCGCGAACCGGTGGTGGGAGGCACCGCCTTCGCGTTGACCTTCGGCGTGTTGCCGCGCAGCGTCGACCGCGTCGTCCCCGCCGAGGCCTCGTCGGTCTTGCGCATCGCGCGCTGCATCGCCTCGCGCATCTCATCCGCGGAGCGGAAGCGGCGCTCGACATCGCGCACCAGCGAGCGGTCGATGACCGCGGCGACCGGCGGCGGCAGCTCGGGCGCCTCATCGAGGATCGACGGTGCGTCGGTGGTGGCGATCTTGAGCAGGATCTCGGTGGCCGTCTCGGCGACGAAGGGCGTGTGCCCGGTGAGGCACTCCCACATCACGATGCCCACGGACCACAGGTCGGACTCGGGCCCGACGTTGGCGGTGCGCCCCTGCTCCGGGGACATGTACTCGGGGGTCCCGAGGATCATCCCCTGCGCGGTGAGCTTGTTCTTCCCGATCTGCGCGACGTGGGCGATGCCGAAGTCGAGGAGCTTCGCCTGGCTGCTCCCGTCGGCCTTGCGCACGATGAAGATGTTGCCGGGCTTGATGTCGCGGTGGACGATCTTGTGGCGGTGCGCCTCGGCGAGCGCTGCGAGCACGTCGATGCAGATGCTCACCGCCTCGCCCCAGGTGAGGCGCCCGACGCGCAGCAGGGTCGACTCCAGCGACTCGCCGTCGAGCAGCTCGAGGGCGATGAAGACGCTCCCGTCGGGGTCTTTGCCCGCGTCGAGCACCTGCACGATGCTGTCGTGGGCGATGCTCGCCATCGCGCGCGCCTCCATCAGGAAGCGCTCGGTGATCTGCTCCGTCGTGGTGAGGTGCGGGTGGAGAATCTTCAGCGCGACCTCGCGCCCCGTGAACGTGTGCACGGCTTCGAAGACCGAGCTGAAGCCGCCTTCTCCGAGGAGACGACGTACCTCATACCGGCCCCCGACGTTGGTGCCGAGGCGTTCACTGGCGGTCAGGTTGGGCATTCGAACACGAGCTGCGCACGGGTGGAACACACCCGCGCGATTGCATGGAATGCTACCGCACGGCTGATCCCGTCGTCACGCACGTTCCGCGCCCGTCAGGCGACGCCAGCCCTCAGCAAAACGTGCGAGAAATGCACGCTCTGTGGCGTCGAGCATCCCGTCGTCGATCAGGCGCATATCGAGGGGGGAGAACGTGAGGGGCTCGACCTGCAGCCAGTCCTTTTGTGCGTCGGGCACCACGGTGCAGAGGTTCTCGATGCGGACGCCGCCGGTGCCCTCCAGGTAGAGCCCGGGCTCGATGGAGAACACCTGCCCCTCCTCGAAGCCCCCGGTGGAGAGCTTCGACACGCTCGGGGGCGCCTCGTGCACGTTGATCCCGACCCCGTGGCCGGTGCCGTGCGCGTAGTCCATCCCCTCGCGCCAGAGGGGCGCCCGCGTGATGCCGTCGAGCTGGGCACCGACGGCGTTCTTGGGGAGGCGCGCGCTCATCCCGGCGATGGCCGACTTGAGCACGAGGGTGAAGATGCGTCGCTGCGCCGCGGTGGGCTCCACGCCCGGCGCTCCCACGAAGAAGGTGCGCGTAAGGTCGGTCGCGTAGCCCTCGACGAAGTAGCACCCCGTGTCGAGCAGCATGAGCTGCCCGGCCTCGATGAACGCGCTGTCGCTCGGCGGATGATGAACCACCGCGCCGTTGAGCCCGAAGGCCGAGATCACCTTGAACGAAAGGCCGACCGCGCCCGCGGCGAGGAAGAGCCGCTCGACCTCGCGGGCGAAGTCCACCTCGCTCACGCGCTTCCCCTCACCCACCGCCGCCTGCAGCCAGCACTGGGCCTCCGCCACCACCTGGTCGGCGCGGCCGAGCGCGGCCTTCATCGCCGTGAGCTCGGCGGGGTTCTTCTTCGCCTTGGCCGCCACGACGGGCGACGCGACCGGCAGCACCGACACGCCGAGCGCCTCCAGCTCCAGGCGCCGCGCCACCGGCACGCTCGCCGGATCGAGGGCCACGCGCCCCCGCCGTCCGTCCGCCGCGAAGCCCCGCACCACCGCGAGCATCTCGTCGCGCGACACGAAGTGAACGCCCGGCCGCGCGGCCCGCAGCGCCGCATCCACGGCCGCCACGTGCAGGTGCACGTAGAGGGCGTCGCGCGTCACGAGCGCCTCCGCGCGGAAGGTCGCCTGGAAGGCCATCTCCTCGCCGCGCAGGTTGGTGAGCCACGCCACCTCGTCGAGCTTCGTCACCCAGAGCGCGTCGCTGCGGCGGGGCGCGAGCCACTTCGCCACGTCGGCCACCTTCTCGGCCACCGACTTGCCCACCGACGCCTCGTCGAGCGCCCGCACCTTGCCGCTCCCCACGACCGTCGGAGCCACCGCGCCGCGGGCCACGTCCACGGGCGACGGCGCGGCCGGACGCAGCGACACCGCGTGCCCGAGGAGCTGCTTCTCGAAGGCCTCCATCGTGCTCACGGCGTAGCGATCGGGTTCGAAGCCGACCCGGAGGTCTTCCGCGACGTCCTTCGCGAGGTCGATGAGCTTGTCGCCCGTCGCCTTCTCGTTGCTCACGCCGAGCGTGTTCTTCACCACCGTCCAGCGCGTGATGTCGACCTCGCGGTCGGCCTGCACGTGGTAACGACCGTCGACGAACAGCCACGCCTCCGAGCGCCCCACGAGCGCGTCGCCGAGGCTCCCGGTGAAGCCCGTGAGCCACTCCCGGGTGCTCTCCGCGTGGGGGACGTACTCGTTGAGGTACCCGTCGGTGCTCCGCACCACGAGGTAGTCCAGGCCTTGCCGGGCCATCTCCTCGCGCACGGCGTCGAGGCGCGCGGCGCGGGTCGTCAGGTCGATCGCGGTCTCCATCGTGCCGAGACCGATAACACACCCGCCGCCGCGCGTGGGGCGACGAAGCGCTACGCGCGAAGCAAAGACACCGCGCCCGGGAGCACGGAGAACGTCCCAGGGAGCCTCCCCGGCGTCTCCCCGTCCACGTCGAGGAGCACCGGCGAGGCCTCCATCGGCGTGATCTTCACCACCCGACCCCGGCCGGTGTGCACGTTCTTCGATCCCACGTGAGAGCCGTCGTACAGGGTGCGTGACACGCTGGCGAGTTCCATCACCGGCAGGTCGCCGAGGATCACCACGTCGAGCTCACCGTCCCCCGGATCCGCCGACGGCGCGATCATCATCCCGCCCCCGAAGGCCCGCCCGTTGGCCACCGCGGCCGTGAGAATTCGCCCTTCGTACAGGGTGTTTCCGTCGATCTCCACCCGCACGGGCTTGTGCTTCCATCCCACCAGCGCCCGCGTGCTGGCGACGAAGTAGGCCGCCTTGCCGGTGATCCATTTGGGGCCCGTGGCGACGAGCTCGTCGACCCGCCCGCTCATCCCGCAGCTCGCGATGTTGGTGAAGAGCGTCACCGCGGGAGCTCCCGCGTGGGTGGTGTACTCCAGACGCCCCAGATCGAAGGGCGTCGGGTTGGCGCGGGCCAGCCAGTCGGCGATGGCCGATGGGGTCTTGGGGATGCCCAGCGTGCGGGCCGCGAGGTCGCCGCCCGTCCCCGCGGGAATCGACGCGAAGGTGGTGCGCCTCGCGTCGAGCGTCGCGCCATCGGGCCCGAGGATCGACCCCACGGCGTCGTGAAAGGTGCCGTCGCCGCCCATCACCCCGACGAGCGGCGCCCCGTCGCGGACGAGCGCGCGCGCCAGGTCGACGAGGGCTCCGCGCCCCGCCGTCCGGTGCACCGTCGCGGCGAACCCCACCCGCGACAGCTCGCGCGTAAACTCGCCGAGCATCCTGCCCGCGCGGCCGCCGCCCGCCGCAGGGTTCACCAGCAGTTCGATCTCTCGACCCACGCGTCGCTCCTCCATCTCGCCAACGCTTCTACCGCAACACGGCCCGCGCGATCCACACCGTGAGGTCGTCGGCGGCGATCCCTTGCGACCGCAGCGCCCGCCGGCTCGTCGCGCAGCTCGTGATCACGGTCGCCTCCCGGCCCCCCGCGGCTTCGCGCACAAGGTCGGCGAGCTCGCGGGCGATCCCTTGCGCCGTCTCAGGCATCGTTGCAGGCAACTGACCGCCGCCCCCCGAGCACGCGCCTTCTTCATGGTGCCGCGGGAGCTCGGTCGGCGCCCTCCCCGTGATGGCCCGGAGCGCCGCGCGCGGGGCGTCGTACACCCCGAGGCCCCGCCCGAGCTTGCACGCGTCGTGGACGATCACCTCGCCCGCCGCGTCGTCACGCTTCAGCAGGTGCGCGTTGCGGGCCGCGAGCTCGGCGACGTGCTCCACGCGCTGCCACCGCGGCGCGGCGACGTTGAGGCTCTCGTAGAGCACCCGCAGCGTGTGGGCGCAGCCGGCGTCGGCCGTCACGATCGTTTCGAAGCCCCCGAGGTCGGTGGCGAAGCGCCGCGCGTGCCGGAGAAAGCCCTCCCGGTCGCCCGCTTCGAGCAGGGGAGAGCCGCAGCAGGTGTCGGCCACGAGGGTGCATCCGCCCGACGGAGAGAGACGTGCGACGGCCCGCGCGGTGTCGACGACGTCCGCCGCGTCGAAGCGGATGGCGGTGCAGCCGGGGAGGTACGCGGTGGTCCCATCGCCGCGCGCGACGTCCGTGACGTCGAGGTCGGCGGCGATCGCTTCGAGGCGCTCCATCCGCTCGGGGAAGCGCTCGACCACACGGCGGGCGGCGGCGGGTGCGAGGCCCGCGGCGAAGGCGTCGGCGCGCCCTTCGCGCAGGGTGTCGGCGACGGGGTTGTCGAGCAGGCACAACGTCGCGCACCCGCCGCAGCCCGTGCAGGCGTAGGCCGCCGCCGCGCTGGCGGGCTCGTCACCGGCCGGGACGACGTCGCGCGTGAGCTCGCCCATCGCGCGCATCTTGCCCCACGGCGTCACCGTCTCGCGGCCCTCCACGGTGGAGACGGGGCACGCGGGGCGGCAGAGCTTCGGGCAGTAGGTGCAGAGCCGCGTCTCGGCGGAGCGGGCGTCGAGGAGTGGGAGCGGGTGTCGCACGGCTGCGTCGCAGGAGACACGCAACGCGGCGCCAGCGTCAAGCGCGGACGTTACTTCGCGGCGTTGCCGCCGCCGTTGGGGGGCGGCGCGAGGGAGGGGCGGGGCGCGGGGTCTTTGAAGGTCAGGTAGGTCTGCTCCTTCAGCCCGCGCTCGTAGTCGGCGAGGAGGCGCATGCCCTCCTGCGGCTTGAGGCGGTCTTGCTTGATCGCCGCGTCGATCTGCGACTTGACCTTCGCCGTGAGCTCCTTCTCGAAGTACTGGGTCATCTCCAGCACCTCGGCGATGGTGTTCCCGGGGATGGTCTCTTCGATGTAGTAGCCGCGCTCGTCGTCGTCATCGAGGAAGACGTGCACCTCGTTGACGCGGCCGAAGAGGTTGTGCAGGTCGCCCATGATGTCCTGGTAGGCGCCCGTCAGGCAGATGGCGAGCTGGTACGGGCCCTTCGCGACGTCGTGCAGCGGGAGCGTGTCGCGCACGTCGTTGAGGTCGATGAACTTCGACACCTTCCCGTCCGAGTCGCAGGTGATGTCCACCAGCGTCGCCGGGAGCGTCGGCCGCTCGTCGAGGCGGTGGATGGGGACGATCGGGAAGAGCTGCCCCAGCGCCCAGTGGTCGGGCATCGACTGGAACACCGAGAAGTTGCAGATGTGCTGGTCGGCGAGCTGCGTCCGGAGCTCACCGATCTCCTCGGGGAGCTCCGAGGGGTCGAGCGTCGACGCGTGCCGCTCGATCAGCTCCGCGATCTCCCAGTAGAGCGACTCGACGCGGCCCTTCACCCGCAGGTCGAGGATGCCCAGCTCGAACATCTTCTGGCTCTCCTCCTTGATGTCCTGGAGGTCGTGCCAGCTCTCGTTGAGGTTGCGGTTGGAGAGGTGCTCCTCGATGTAACGGAGGTCGCGCACCAGCTTGTGGTCGGGCGCGTCCTGCGCGGTCGCCGCCGCCGCCTCCATCGGGGTCTTCTCGATCGACCCGAAGGCCTCCACCACCAGCACGGCGTGGTGCGCCACGGTGGCCCGGCCCGACTCCGACACGATGTTCGGGTGGACGACCTTCTCCTCGTCGCACACGTCCATGATGTTGTAGACGATGTTGTCGGCGTACTCCTGCACCGTGTAGTTCATCGACGAGTGGAAGGTGGAGCGCGAGCCGTCGTAGTCCACCGCGAGCCCGCCGCCCACGTCGATGTACTCCACCTCCAGCCCCATCTGCCGCAGCTTGGCGTAGTAGCGAGCGGCCTCGCGCACCGCCCGCTTCACGATGAGGATGTCGGGCACCTGCGACCCGATGTGAAAGTGCAGGAGCTTGAAGGCCTGCGGGAGCCCGGCCTCCGCGAGGATGTGCGCGGCCTCGAGGATCTCCGCCGTGGAGAGGCCGAACTTCGCGTTCTCCCCGCCCGACGTGGCCCACTTGCCCGCGCCCTTCGCCATGAGGCGGACGCGCAGCCCGATGAGGGGCTCGACGTTCATCTCCCGCGCCACGCGGACGATCGCGCGCACCTCGGCGAGCTTCTCCGCGATGAGGACCACCTTCTTCCCCAGCTTGCGCCCGATGAGCGCCGCCCGGATGAAGCCGTCGTCCTTGTACCCGTTGCACACGATCAGCGACTCGGGGTCTTCGTGCACCGCGAGGCCCGCGTGGAGCTCGGGCTTCGAACCCACCTCCACCCCGTAGTGGTACGGCGCCCCCGCGGCCACGATCTCCTCCACCACCTCCTTGAGCTGGTTCACCTTGATCGGGTAAACGCCGCGGTAGAGGCCCTGGTACTTGTTCTCCGCGATCGCCTTCACGAAGGCGTTGTTGATGGTGCGAACGCGGTGGTGAAGAATGTCCTGGAAGCGAATGAGGAGCGGCGTCTGGAGCCCGTCGGCGAGGGCCTCACGGACCACCTCCACCACCGGGATGCGGGCGCCCTGATCCTGCAGCGGCGAGACGTAGAGGTTGCCGTCCGGCGCGACCCCGAAGTACCCGTCTCCCCAGCGGTCGATCATGTAGAGGGCCGTCGCGTCGTCGACCGTCCAGGGCTCATCCGGGGCGGCGACGGCGGGGCGTGAGTCACGTGTATCCAACGAATTCTCCTGCCGCGCGCGGGCGACGCGCCAGTACGTCGGAGGTGTCACGCGAGCGACGGCGCGGACTTCAACGCAACCGGCGCGGCGCGTCAAGGTCAGCCGCGACTACCCCGTCAGACGGCGACCGCATGGCCGCGCGAGGGGGAGCGGCGAAGCGCCTATGCCGTAGACGTTCCCTGTCCGCGGGGGTGGCGACCGCCACCCCTCCGCCACCCCCCGCCACCCGGTCGCCGCCACCCCCTCTGCGCTGAGACGCCGGTGATTGCAGGCGCTCCCAGCGCTGGCGCTGCGCGTGCTCTCGCCGCACCCCATGCGAGAGAGCTTCGACGCGCAGTGCAAGGAGTCGCTGGAGGTGCTCCTCGACGACGTCGGCACCGTGGTGCGCGGCCTCGAGGTGACCGCGGCCTCGCAGCGCTTCGACCTGTGGTTCACCCCCGACCCCGCGCACCATGCGGAGCGCGTGCGGCGCGGCCTGCTCGGCGCGCTCGTCGACGGCCCCGACGGCTGCGCCCTCGAGCCCTTCCGCAACACCCCCGACCTCGCGGCCGTCGACGACTGCGTGCGCAAGATCGTCACCCTCCGCCACCACCTCGCCGCCGCCGCCGAGCGCCGCACGCCGCCGGCGACGCCCGCGCGCCCCTGGGTCATCGTGCTCAGCCCGGGCGACCCGGTGACCGCGCGCCGGGAGTACGGGCTCATCCGGCCGACGCGGCCAGGCGTCTATCGCACCGCGCGCGGCATCAGGCTCGTGGTCGTGGTGCTCGCCGCGCTCCCGGTCACCCGCGAGACGCTCGCGCTCCGGCTGCTCGGGCGGGGCGCGACGCTCGTGCAGGCCCTCGCCGAGCTTCGAGCGCTCCCCCGCGACGCCTGGGAGCACCGCGTCGTGGACGTCCTGCTACGATGGCGCCGCGACGCAACCCCTACCCCCACGACCACCGAGGAGGACACGATCATGGGCGCACTCGCCGAACTACGCGCCTGGCGCGCGCAACAAGACACCGAGCTCCGCGAATCGGGCCGTAAGGAAGGCCGCAAGGAAGGCCGCAAGGAGGGCCGCAAGGAGGGGCGCGACGAGGGCCAGCTCGCCGTCCTCGACCTGCTGCTCGCGCACAAGCTCCGCCGCCCCCTCACCGAGCCTGAGCGCCACGCCCTCCGCGCGCGCCTCGCCGCCCAGGGGGAGCGCCTCGCGGAGGCCGTCGTCGAACTCGACCCGCCCGCGCTCGAGGCCTGGCTCGCCGCGCCCGACGCACCGCGCTGAGCCGCCGCAGCCGCTCCACCACCGTCCGGCGAGGGAGGCGCCGAAGCCGCTGCCGAGGCCTCCGACGCCCCACAACTGGCGCGGACCCTTGAGCACCCGGGGCGAGACCGTGGCCAGGGAGAGACCAGTGAGGCCCCAGAGCGCGTCGCGTCTCGCCGCGTCGGGCGCGGTCCACGCGAGCGCGACGCCGCCAGCGGTGGCCGCGGAGGTCCATGCCGCGCACGCCCAGAGGGACGAGGCGGAGTTGGCGCAGTCGAGCCACACGAGCGGCGTGCGCAGCAGGTTGATGCTCATCAGCCCCTTGATGCCGCCACTCCAGCAACACTGCGCGCGGTGCAGCGCGGGCAGGCCGAACAGCCCGTATGCGAAGTGACCCTCTGCGCCCGCTGGCGAGGCTGTTGACTGCCGGGGTGGTGGGATGCCCTGTCCTCCGATGCGACGGCGCTGCTCGACACGACGCCCCCTGGATCACCGCACTCGCGTGGGTGACGCTCCGCGAGCGGACGTCGCGGGCGGGCTTTGCGACGCTCGCGCTCGACTCGGTGACGATCGTGCCTTTGGAGCGGCCGACGCGCAACGAGGGCGCGCTCGCGGACCACGCGGCGAGCGGGACGAGCGCGGTGGCGATGGTGTTGCTGCGGCGACTGTCGGGGGAGACGCCGGAGGCCGTGATGGTGCGGTTCTCGGTGGTGGCGAGCGTGGTGCTGACGGCGGCCACGGCGCTGCGGCGTGCGCGTTGCGGGCCGCTGGACGGAGCCGGTGGCGGCGTCGGGGATCGGGCTACTGTGGTGTGCGGGCGGGCTGCTGGTGCGGGACGCGCAGCGCGAAGGGCGTAGGCGGGGCGCGTCAGCCCGCGTCGGCGAAGAGCTCGGCGGCGGTCGCGGCGGTGACGGCGCGGGTGTGCCAGCGGCGAAGGGTGGCGGCATCGGCCTCGGCGGCGAGCCTGGCGCGCTGCGCCTCGGTGAGCGTGAGGGAGCGAGCGGCACACACGTCCCGGATCGCGTCGCGGAGGCCCTCCTCGCGACCCTCTTTGCGCCCCTCCTTGCGCTCCACTTTGCGGATGTCGCGTACGAGCTTCTCGTAGATCTTCATGGACTGGCTGATCATCGCGTGGGCCTCGTCGGTGGTGTCATTCTGCAATTGAACGAAGAGGCTGGCAAGGAAGGGTCCGACCACGGCGTGCTCGGGCGCGTCGGGCTCGAGCGCCTCGAGGTCTTCCATGGCCTGCTCGAAGGTCACGCCCCGCCCGAGGGTGCGCACGAGCAACGTGTCGCGGGTGCGTGGGAGCTGCGAGATCACCACCAGGCGGAAGGTCCCGTGGGGCGCGGCGTCGTAGCAGCCGCTCGGCCACACGGTGGCGTCCATCGGCGTCATACGGTAGCTCGCCATCGCCACCTCGGGCGGTCCCGACGACAAGCCCCACAGCACAGGCGGCAGCGGGGGATACGGCTTCTTCGCGCGGCGGGCGGCGTTCTGCTCGGACTGCCAGAGGGCGAACTGCTTCCGCTGCCAGGAGACCATCTCCGCGAGGTCGGGCGGCTGGCGGGCCATCTCGAAGATCGCTCGGCCCGCCGACGCGAGGCGGTGCACGAAGCCGTGGTGGGGAGCGGCCGCGACGACGCCCGCGGCGGGGACGAAGTACACATCCGCGTACTGCGGGTCGGAGGGGATGCGGCGGTCGCTCTGCGCGCTCCCGTGGGGTGCCAGGAGCGTGACCATCAGGTCTTTGGAGAAGGTGTCGAAGGGCGAGTGCGACATCGCGAACGGCTTCGCACGATGGAAGGAGCCGCGGCAACTTCCTCGGCGCGCGAAAGCGCTACACGACGGGGGCGTCGGGCGGAGGGGGGACGCGCTGGGCGAGGTCATTCGCTCCGACGCGGGTGAGGAGCCACGCCAGCAACACTGCGCGCGGTACAGCGAGGGCCGACCGAACTTCCCGTATGCGCGAAGTGACCCTCTGCGCCCGCTGGCGCTTGCCAGCCCGCTTCGTCGACGACGGCGAGGCCGTGCGCGACCGTGGCCGACCGCTACGGTGTGAACCGCGCGCGTCGGCGCACCTCCCGCCTCGAACGAAAAATCCTCGAGCCCGTGGGGTGCGCGTGACGCGGCGTCGGAGCAACCGTCTCGCGGTAGCTCACCAGCAGCGCACGGAGCTCGCGCGCGCCTTCGTCCGCTATCGCACCGGGCTCGGCGAGGAAGCGCTCGGCCAGCGAGATGGCCCGGTCATAGCGGCCTGCGCGCGCCGCGAGGCACACCGCGGACACCGCGAGGATCGCGCGCGTCCGCGGCAGCCCTGACAACTCCAACGCCACGGAGGCCGTCCGCTCCGAGGCGCGCGCGTAGAGGTCGCGGGCCGCGTACAGGTCGCCGCCCCGTTCGGCCCGCTCGGCCTCGAACGATGCCGCGTCGCTCTCCGCGAGCTGCGGGTCTTCGAGCACGTCGCTCACGGGACGTCCTCCATCAGGATCCGCACCGGCGCCTCGCGAACAACGCGCTACCCACCTCCAGGGAGCTCGAATCGATGGGCAGGGAGGCGGGCGGGTTCACGCGGCGACGCTAACACGGTCGCCCACGACCTCCGCGCCGCGTTCATCCGCAAGTAGTCGCGCTCGGCGAGGCTGTCGGTGCGCTTAGACCCCGGGGCGATCACTACCCCCGCCCTTTCCCCCGCTCAGCGTCTGCCCTTGAAGCCCATCATCGACTGCACCACCGACTCGCTCGCCTCAGCGATCTCCGCCTGCTCGCGGGCCCGGTCGATGCAGTCCTCGCAGAGCTTCTTCGTCTTGCCGCCGACCTTCACCGTCTTCAGCGCGTCGACCTCGTCGCCGCAGCCCTTGCACGTCGCCATGGGGGGTACCTCCGTCGCCCGCGAGTGTACGCCTCGCCGCGCGCCCCTTGGAAGGCCCCGCGTGCCTTACAGCGCCCCGAGGTCGCGCGTCGCCAGCCACCCGACGGCCCCGCTCGGCGCCCGCACCCGCGTGAAGGCGCCCGCCCGCGACGTCACCTCCACCCGCTCCCCCTCGCGCACCGCCGCCTCGGGGATGCCGTCGCTCCGCGGCGCCTGCAGCAACTGGAGCCCGCCGCGCAGCACGATCGCCGCGTGGGGCCGCTGCGACCGCGCCACCACCACCGACAGCCCGAACGCCCCCACCAGCAGCGCGAGCGCCAGCGCCGCCGTCGCCCCCACCCGCTGCAGCTCGCTCTTCGCCTTGCGCCGCGCGACCAATGCCCCCATCACCAGCAGCTCGGCCACCACCACCAGCGGGACCGACACCCCGTACGGCAGCAGCTCGCCGATCTGCACCGACAGCGGCGGCTGCGTCTCCACCACCGCCCGCCCCGACCGCGCCGCGTCGCGCCGCGCCAGGCGCACCCGCGTGGCCCGCAGGTTGCGCCGCGCGGAGAGGTCGCCCGGCGCGCGCAGCAGCACCCGCTCGAAGCACCACACCGCCTCGCCGAAGCGCTCGCCCCGCGCGTACACGGTGCCGAGGTCGTAGAGCACGCCGTCGGAGTCCACCCCCGCGGCCACGAGCTCCTCCAGCGAGCGCGTCGCGCCCGGCAGATCGCCCGCCTCCTCCGCGTCGAGCGCCCGCTCGACCAGCTCGCCCGGCGGCACGGCCCACGCCGACGCCCCCGCGAGCGACGCCGCCAGCACCACGGCTGCGAGCCCGCGCTTCACGACGCCTGCTCCATCGCACGGACCACCGCGCGCACCTTCGTCACCACCTCCGCCACGTCGCCCTCCGCGCCGAAGCGCAGCGTGTCGCACGCCGACTGCGCCTCCCGCAGCGCGGTGCGCGCCGCGTCGTCGAGCCGCGCGACGTCGTACTCGCGCCGCGCTCGCTCCAGCGCCCGGCCCGCGAGGTCGATCGCACCGGCGCGATCGCCCGCCGCGAGGGCCGCATCACAGCGCGCCAGCAGCGCCATGGGGTCGTTGCGCGCGATGTTGACGCGCTCCACGTCGCGGGCCTCACGCCAGCGACGGAGCCCCCGCGCGAGGGCCACCAGCACGAGCAGCACGGGCGGCAGAGCGATGGTGGCCCACACGCGAAACGGGCTGGTGAAGAAGCTGCGGTAGGGCTCCAGCGAGGGCGTCTCCACCAGCGGATCGAGCGCCACCGTGGGGTCTTCGCGGTGCTCGTCGGCGTCGCGCGCGGGGGCCGCACCCGTGGCCGTGAAATCGGGCAGCCCCACCGTCGCGGTGCGGTACCGCCGCGACGCCGGGTCGAACCACGGCACCGACAGCACGCCGAGGCGATGGAGCCCGGGCCGCTCGGCGACCAGCAGATACTCCGCGATGAAGTTGCCCCGCACCTGCGCCTCGTTCGACTTGTCCACCTCGTGGTGCGACGAGCCCGGGTGCATCCGCACGCCGTCCACGGGCGTCGGCGTCGGGAGCCCGATCGCGCCGAGGTAGCCGTTGCCCGTCGCGCGGATGCGCAGCGTCACCGTCTCACCCGTCGGCGCCGAGGGGCGATCGAGCTCCGCGCTCACCGCGAGCGGCCCGATCAGGCCCGGCACGTAGCCCGCGGGACGTCCCTCCAGCGGCGGCTCACGCACCTCCACCACGACCGACGGGCTCCGCACCTGGATGCGACGGCGCTGCCCGAAGAAGGCGTCGCCCTCGATGTACTCGGCGATCATCTCGAGGCCGCCGATCTCCTGGCGCCCCGCGCGCGTCGGGAAGAGCGCGATCTTGCGCACGAGGCCCGCGACCATCTGGCGCCCGCCCGCCACCTGCCCGTAGGCGCTGCGCCAACAGCGCATCTGGCCGCGGTCGAGGAGCTGCTCGTTCCAGAAGCCCGTGAGCGACGCCTCGTGCTGCGCGTCGCAGCCCACCTCCTGCGACGGGACGTAGAGCCACGCGCGGAAGGTGATCTGCTCGCCGACGTAGGGCGTCGGATTGTCCACCGCGAGGCGGACGAAGCCCGTCGGGTCGAAGAGGGCCGACGGGATGTCACCGGGCGGCGGCGCGTCGGGGTCGGCGACGACCGGCTGCGGCGGCGTGTCGGGCGCGAGGATCCCCGGCGGAAAGCCCGGCATCATCCCCGGGAAGGGCATCATCCCCGGCTGCGGCTGCACGGGCTGCGGCGCCTGCGGCGTCCCGGGCGGGTCGACCTGGATCGTGAGGTCGGGCAGTTGCGCCACCTGCTGCCCGCGGTCGTTGAGCGCCCGCGCGTTGCGCACCACGTAGCGCCCGGCCCGCGGGGCGACGAGGATGTACTCCGCCGACGACTGCACCGTCACCGACCCGCCCATGCCCCCGAAGCCGCCGAACACCATCATGTTGTTGGTGCTCGGCGGCTGTCCGCTCGACAGCACCTGGAGGCCCTCGAAGCGCAGCGGGGTGGCGGAGGCGCCGCCGTCGTTCTGCACCTGGAGGCCGTAGATGAGGTGGAAGGGCTGACCCGCCACGGGCCGCGGGGGGTTGGTCTCCAGCGTCACCCGCACGACGGCAGACGCCTCCGCCGCGCAGAGCGAGAGCGCGAGGGCGAGCGTCGGGGTCGTGAGGGCGCGCGGGGTCATCGCTCGTCGTCGGGAGACCGCGGCATCTGCGCGGCGCGGCGGCGGAGGAGCATCTGCTGGAGGTCTTGCGCGTTGCGCTCGAGCTGGTCGAGCGGCGCGAGCGACAGGGGCGGAGGCGCGCTGGCGTCGGGCTGCCCGCCGTTGCCGCCGTCGGTCCCGCCGCCGCCGTCGGGCTGCGCGCCCGCGTCGGGGGCGCTCGCGTCGGGCTGCTGACCACCGTCGCCCTGGTTGTTGCCGCCGTCGCCCTGGTTGTTGCCGCCGTCACCCTGCGGACCGCTGTCGCCGCCGTCGTTGCTGCTGTCGCGCGGCGCGTCCTGCGAGGCGTCTTGCGACGCATCGTTGCTCGCGTCGGGGCCGGCGTCGGGGTGGTCTTCCTCGTCCTTGCGGCGGCGGGCGAGCTCGAGGTTCCACGCGGCGTCGACGAGGCCCGGGCGGAGGCGGAGGGCCTCTTTGTAGGCGTCGATGGCGTTCTGCCAGAGGTGTTGGGCGAAGAAGGTGTTGGCGAGGTTGTACGAGGCGCGCGCGCGCAGCGTCGACTCGATGTCCTCGGCGGGCGCTCCGGCGTAGCCGCGCGAGGTGTTGCGCATCTCGTCCTGCGCGCGCTGCCACGACTCGGGGACGGTCGCATCGGGACCGAGCTCGGGGAGCATCCCGCCATCGCCCGGCGGCACCGCGGCGCGGAAGCGGGCGAGGCCGCGGTTCATGTGGACGCCCGCGTTGCGCACGCCGTCCCCAGGTGCGGCTTCGTACTGGCTGAGCGCACCCGGCCAGTCGCGCTGCGCGTACGCCCGGTTGCCGTCGCGCACCTTCGGCTGCGGCTGATCGCGCGGGGGCCACGCCCACACGGTGAAGCCCGCGAGCGCGACGCCGACCACCGCGGGGGCCACCCACGACGGCGGCCGCCAGGCCTCCTTGCGGCTCCGCTTCGCGCTCACGACGCCCCCTCCTTGCGACGAACGCGCTCGGGGAGCAGCGCCGACGCCACCACCAGCAGGACGAACACGGGCAGCAGCACCTGCAGCACGAGCTCCTCGTAGAGGGTCTTCTGGGTCTCGGCGATCTCGGCCCGACGGAGCTGCGCGAGGCGACGGCGCACGGCGTCGATGCCCACCTCCCCCTGCCGCGGGCGGAAGTACATCCCGTTGCCCTCCTGGGCCACGGTGCGCAACTGCTGCTCCATCTGGTCGGTGAACTGCGTGTGCTTCACCTCGCCGCGCGAGTCGCGCTCGTAGCCCACCATCCGACCGTCGGGCGTGTACGCGGGGATGGGCTCCGGCGCCGTGCTCCCGATCGCGTCGATGTACACCTGGATGCCGTCGGTCGCGGCCTCGCGCGCCGCCGCCACGGGGTCGCCGTCGAGGTCTTCGCCGTCCGTGATGAGAAGAATCACCTTCGAGCGACGCGCCGCCAGCGGATCACGGCGGAGGAGGTCGCGGGCGGCGCTGAGCGCGCGGCCGATGGACGTGCCCTGCACGGGGAAGTCCCACGGGTGGGCGTCGCGGAAGAAGCGCTGGGCGGCCTCGTGGTCGGTGGTAAGCGGGTACTCCATGGTGTCGCCCGCGAAGAGGACGACGGCGATGCGATCGCCGGGCTCCTCGTCGAGCAGGCGCACGAGCTCGGCCTTCGCACGCTCGATGCGCGAGGGCTGCACGTCGCGGGCGAGCATGGACTTCGACACGTCGAGGCACACCACCACGTCGATGCCGCGGCGCGACACCACCTCGGTGCGCGAGCCGTGCTGCGGCCGAGCGCCCGCCACCGCGAGCAGCGCGACGGCCATGAGCACCAGCGCACCACGCACCGCGCGCCAGCCCGCGGGGGAGCCGTCGCGGAGCCTGTGGACGAGCACGACGTCGCCGAAGCGGGCGATGGCGCGCCGACGCTGCCACGCGGCCCACGCCATGGCCCCGCCGACGACCAGCGTCGCCGAGAGGAGCGTAAAGAACAGCCACAGCGGCGCCCCGAGCCTCACGGGAACCTCCTCAGCCGCGTCGCCGCCAGGATCGCTTCGAGCACGAGGCACAGCAGCGCGGCGATGGCGATGGGCGCGTAGAGCTCGCCGTAGCGAACGCCCGCGTCGGCGATCTTGCTGCGCTCGAGCTGGTCGAGGATGCGATGAAAGCTGCGCTCCAGCGTGGCCCGGTCGGCGGCGCGGAAGAACTCGCCCCCCGTCTGCCGCGCGATCTCTTCGAGGAGCTGCGGGTCGACCGGGAAGCGCTGGGTGTTGTAGACGGGCCTGCCCGCGAGGTCGACGCCCTCCTGCACGGGCGCCTCGTCGGACTGCCCCACGAGGACGGTGTACACCTTCGCGCGGAGGGCCATCGCGAGCTGAGCGGCCTCGCGCGGGTCGACGTGCCCCGCGTTGTTGGATCCGTCGGTGAGGAGCACCACCACCTTGCTGCGTGCGTCGCTGCGACGAAGGCGGTTGAGCGCCGTGCCGAGGCCGTCGCCGATGGCCGTTCCGCTGCCGTCGATGAGCTCGAGGCTGAGCGCGTCGACCATGCGCTGGAGCACGGTGTAATCGAGCGTCGGCGGCACCACGGTGTACGCCTCGCGGCCGAACACCACGACGCCGATGCGGTCGCTGCGGCGGCGCCGGATGAACTCCGCCACCACCTCCTTGGCCGCCGCGAGACGCGTGGGCTGGAGGTCGGCCGCCCGCATCGAGCCCGACAGGTCGATGGAGAGGACGATGTCGATGCCCGAGAGCTCGAGCTCGTCGGGCGCGTCGATGCGCTGCGGCCGGGCCATCGCGACCGCCACCAGCACGATGGCCACCACCCGCAGCGCGTCGGGCAGGTGAACCAGTCGAGCCGCGAGGGTCGGCGGCGACGCGGCGAGGGCCGCTCCCTGCGAGACGTAGAGCCGGGCGCCCGAGTCACCCGGCGCCGCGCCGAGCGGGCGGTAGAGGTAGCGGGCGCCGAGCCACGCGACGAGCGCAATGGGCAGCGACAGCAGCGCGAGCGGCCACTTCAAATGAACCTGCCACGCGTTGCTCCACACGTACGTCGCCGCGCCGATCGCGAGCAGCGTGAGCATGAGCCCGGCGAGAAACGCCGTCGCGCGGATGGGCGACCAGCGCGAGCGCTTCGGGGCGGTGCGGGTCGCGCCGGCGCGTCGCTTCGAAGCGCCGAGGGGGGCCTTCGGGGTCACGCCGCACCTCCCGTGGTGGGCTTCGCGCCATCGGCCGGGAGCACCTGCGGGCGGCCTCGCTCCACGAGGGAGACGGCGCTGCGGAGGATCTCGTCGGCGTCTTCGTGCGAGGGGACGTAGCCTGCGAACTTCACGAGGTCGCACTCGGAGAGGAGGCGCTCGACTTCGATGAGGGGGACGCCGGGGAGCGGGTTCTTCTTCACCTGGGCGATGACCTCGTCGCTGGTCATTTCGATGGCGTCGAAGCCGCGGATGCCGCCGAGGTAGCGACGGATCACGTCGGAGATGGCGTCGTAGTAGTCCTTGGTGTGACCGCGCGAGAGGAGGTCGCCGTGCGCCAGGGACTCCAGCGCGTCGCGGGCCACGAGGTACGGGTGACGCGGGGGCGGCGGCGGGGGGACAAACTTCGGGCGGGCGCGCCACCACCCCGCGGCGGCGAGCGTCACGACCACCACCGCGAAGAGGATGTCGAGCGCGATGGCGGCGTTGCGGAGCACCGTGGCGCCGAAGCGAACCTCCACCGGGTCGGTGACGTCCTTCGGCGCGGGGTGCCCCGTGTTGCCGAAGACGCTGCGCACGCGGAAGCGCACCTCCGGGGTGCAGATGCGCGCGATCTCGTCGCCCGTGTTGATGCGCGCCGGCAGCGACGCCACGAGCACGTCGGCGACCTTGAAGGGCTGGACGGCGACCGAGACGTCCGTGGTGACGTAGCCGCTCTCGGCGGCCCGCGGCGTGCGGTCGCGCTCGGGTTGGTCGCGCGCGTAGTCCATCTCGATCGCGGGCTGCTGGAAGGCCACCACGTCGGGGTCGAACTCCACCCGATCGCGCACCCGGTAGCGGAAGCGGTAGGTGATGACGACGCGGTCGCCGACGTGGGGCTGCTCGGGTCCGATGGTCACCGTCACCCGCGGGGCGCGGTCGGCGGGGATCGGCTCGGGCGTGCACGCGGGGGCGGGCGCTGCGTCGGTGGGGGCAGCATCCGCGGGGGCCGCGTCGACGGCGGCGTCCTGCGCGAACGCGAGGGGCGACGCGAGCGCGACGGCGGCGGCGAGGGCGACGGCGGCGGACTTCACCCGTGCATCCTCCGCGCGCGCCGACGGAAGAACTCCGCCAGCGGCGTGATGTAGGGGCGGTGCGTCTGGAGCGCGATGTGGTCGATGGCGAGGCGCTTGAAGAGCGTGTCGCGGGCCACCTTCTGCTGCGTCACCCGCTGACGGTAGGCCTCGCGGACGCGCGGGCTCGACGTGTCGACGGGGACGAGCTCGCCGGTCTCCAGGTCTTCGCACCAGGCGATGCCCACGTCGACGAGCTCGTCTTCGCGGGGGTCGGTGACGGTGACCGGGACGAGGTCGTGCTTGGCGGCGGCGACACGGAGGGAGTGCTCGTAGTCGTCGCCGAGGAAGTCGCTCACGACGAAGGTGACGGCGCGGCGGCGCGAGAGGCGGCCGAGCACGTCGAGGGCGCGCGACAGGTCGGTGCCGCGGCCCTTCGGCTGGAATTGCAGCGTCTCGGCGACGACGCGCATGACGTGGCGCGGGCCCTTGCGCGGCGCGATCACCTTCTCGACGTCGTCGGTGAAGAGGACGAGGCCGACGCGGTCGTTGTTCTTGACGGCGCTGAAGGCGAGGACGGCGCTCACCTCGGCGACGAGGTCTTGCTTGAACATCCCGCGGGTGCCGAAGCGCTGCGAGCCCGACATGTCCACCAGGAGCATGACGGTCATCTCGCGCTCCTCGCGGAACACCTTCACGTGCGGGGCGCTGGTGCGGGCGGTGACGTTCCAGTCGATGAAGCGGACGTCGTCGCCGGGCTGGTACATCCGCACCTCGTCGAAGGCGAGGCCGCGGCCCTTGAACACGGACGCGTACGTCCCCGCGAGCTGGTCGTTGGCCAGCCTCGCGGTGTGGATCTCGATCTTCCGGAGCTTCTTGAGGATCTCCTTCGAAATCATCGCGCGTTACAGTGCATCAGGGGACTTCGACGGCCTCGAACACGCGCGCCACCACCTGGTCGGCGGTGACCTCCTCGGCCTCGGCTTCATAGGTGAGCGACACGCGGTGCCGCAGCACGTCGAGCCCGATGGCCTTGATGTCTTCGGGGATGACGTACCCGCGGTGCTGCAAGAAGGCCCGCGCCCGCGCCGCCATGTTGAGCGCGATGGTCGCGCGCGGCGAGGCCCCGTACTTGATCATCGGCGCGAGCTCCTTGAGCCCCGCCTTGGCGGGCTCGCGGGTCGCGAACACGATCGAGACGATGTAGTCCTTGAGCTTGTCGTCGACGTAGATCTCGGGGATCAGCGCGCGCGCCTTCACGATCTGCTCGGTGGTCACCTTGGCGCTCACGCTCGGCAGGGTGGAGCCCGTCTGCCGGTCCATGATGGCGCGCTCCTCCTCGCGGGTGGGGTAGCCCACCTTCACCATGAGCATGAAGCGGTCGATCTGCGCTTCGGGGAGGGGGTAGGTGCCCTCCTGCTCGATGGGGTTCTGCGTGGCCATCACGAGGAAGGGGTCGGGGAGCTTGTAGGTCGTGTCGCCGATGGTGACCTGACTCTCCTGCATGGCTTCGAGGAGGGCCGACTGCACCTTGGCGGGGGCGCGGTTGATCTCGTCGGCGAGCACGAGGTTGGCGAAGATGGGGCCCTTCTTGGGCGAGAAGGTCCCGTCGTTGGGCCGGTAGATCACCGTGCCGATGAGGTCGGCCGGCAGGAGGTCGGGGGTAAACTGCACCCGCGCAAACTGCGCCTGGAGCACGTCGCAGAGGGTGCGGACGGTGAGCGTCTTGGCGAGCCCGGGGACGCCTTCGAGGAGCACGTGCCCCCGGGCGAGGAGCCCGATGAGGAGCCGCTCGACCATGGTGGGCTGCCCCACGATGACCTTGCCGACCTCCGAGAGGATGTCGTCGATGAAGCGGGACTCGGCCTGAACCTGTTCGGTAAGCGCGCGGTTGTAGCTCATACGCCTGTCGGGGTGTTGGGGGCGCCGTCACTACCCCACCTCCGCGGGGAGACGCAACAGCGACATCGAGGGAACCCCCTTCGCGCCGGGGGTATTCCGAGTCCCCTCCGCCCTCAATACCCCGCGTCGAGGTCCACTTCGCCCGTCACCGGCTCCCCCGCCTCGATCCGCGCGATCTTCGCGGCGATCTGCGCGGCGCATCGGTCGGGCAGCGACAGGGCCGCGACGTGCGGCGTCACCGTCACCTTCGGGTGCCCCCACAGCGGCGACCCCTCGGGCAGCGGCTCTTGCGCGAAGACGTCCAGCGTCGCGTGGGCCAGGTGCCCCTCGTCGAGCAACGCCACGAGGTCGCCCTCTACCACGTGCCGACCGCGCGCCATGTTGACCAGCGTTGCGCCTTGCGGCAGCCGCGCGAGCGTCTCCCGCCGCAGCAGCCCCTCGGTCGTGGGCGTGAGCGGGAGTACATCGATGAGCACCTCGCAGCCCGCGAGAAACTCCCCCAGCGCCCCCTCCCCCGCGTACGTGGTCACGCCGCTCACCTCCCGCGGTCGCCGCGACCACCCCCGCAGGGTGTAACCAAAGTCCGCCAACGCCCGCGCCACCGCGCCGCCCAGCACGCCGAGCCCCAACACCCCCACCGTCACCGACGCGCGCGACCGCGCAGGGTGGCGAACCCACTGCCCAGCCCGCTGCTGCGCGCCGTACCGGTGCCACCCCCGCTGGTGCTCGAGCGTCGCCAGCAGCGCGTACTCCACCATCTGGTCGGCCATCCCGGCGTCTTCGATGCGCAGCACCCGCACGCCCCGCAGCGAGTCCATCACCGGCGCGAGGTGATCGACGCCCGCCCCCAGCAGAAAGACCGCCCGCGCGGGTCGAATGGCCTCCACCACCGCGGGGGTCGGCGCCCACACGGCCGCGTAGTCGGGAACGACCTCCTCGGGCCACGGGCACACCCGCATGCCGGGGAGTTCGCGTGTGAGGGCCTCGCACCAGAGCGTCGGGTCGCCGCCGCCCGCGTAGACGAGGACGTTGCGGGTCATCGGCTCAGCCCAGCGAGCGGGCGACTTCGAGGTGCACGGCGCCGTCGCGCGCGAGGAGGGCCACGTGGTCACCGCGGCGCACCGTGCCCCGGAGGACGGCCTCGGCGAGGGGCGCTTCGACCAGCCGCGACACCGCCCGTCGCATCGGGCGCGCGCCGAGCGAGGCGTCGTAGCCGCCGCTGTCGAGCAACAGATCGACCACGGAAGGAGCGCACGTGACCTCCACGCCCTGCTCGTCGGCGAGGAGCGCGAAGCTCTGCGCGAGCATGCGCTGCGCGACCTCGGCCACCTCGTCGCGGGCGAGCGGACCGAAGACGAGCGGCTCGTCGATGCGGTTCCAGAGCTCTGGCGGGAGCGAGGCGCGGGCCGACGCGAGGACGGTCGCCGAGAGGTCGTCACCACCCGAACCACGCGACGCGCCGAACCCGATGGAGCGTGTGTTGGCGCGCGACTGGTAGAGGTCGGCGCCGAGGTTGCTCGTCATCATCACGACGGTGTGGCGGAAGTCCACCGTGCGCCCGCGACCGTCGGTGAGCCGCGCCTCGTCGAGCAGGCCGAGCAGGGCCTCGAGCACGTCGCGGTGAGCCTTCTCGATCTCGTCGAGGAGGATGAGCTGATAGGGCCGCCGCCGCACCGCCTCGGTGAGCTGACCGCCGTCGCCGTAGCCCACGTAGCCCGGCGGCGCCCCCACGAGCCGAGCGACCGCGTGCGACTCGGCGTACTCCGCCATGTCGAAGCGGGAGAGCGCGCCGGCCCCGGGAAACAGGGCCTCTGCGACGGCCTTGGCGGTCTCGGTCTTGCCGACGCCGGTGGGGCCGAGGAGGAGGAAGGTGCCCACCGGGCGCTGCCCGCGGAAGCCCACCGCGTTGCGGCGCAGCACGTGGGCGACGCGAGAGAGCGCCGCGCGATGGCCCACCACCCGCGTCGCGATGGAGACCTCCAGGTTGAGGAGGCGCTCGTGATCGCTGGCGGCGAGGCGCTGGGGCGGCATCCCACCGAGCTCGGCGACGACGTGGGCGACGGTCTCCGCGGTGAGCGCCGCCTCGTTGCGACGACGGGCGCGCGTGAAGGCGAGGTCGAGCGCGGCGAGCGTGCGATCGGGCTGGGCGCGGCCGCCGAGGTACCGATCGGCGAGCTCGACGGCCCGGTCGCACACCTCGTCGGTCACGTTCACCTGGTGGTGCGCGCCGAGACGGCGGCCCTGCGCCCGCACAACAGAACGCACCTGCGCCGCGGGCAGCTCGTCGAGCTCGATGCGCACCGCGGCCCGCTCCATCCACGCGTCGGACTCGGTGACGCGGCGGGCCTCCTCGGGGGTGGCGACGCCAATCCAGGGGACGACCCCCGACGCGAGCAACGCCCGGAGCTCCACCTGCACGTCGTCGGGCATCTCGCGGCCGATGAGCCACGGAGCAATCGGATCGAGGGCCACGACGGCCCCCGCCTTGCGCAGCTCGCCGCACACGCCCCGCGCGGCCTCGGCGTCGGCGCCGCGCATCTTCGCTGCGAGCTCGACGTGACGGAGGTGAACCACGGGCATCAGCGCTTGCGCCGCAAAGGCGCGGAGGAAGGTGCTGCGCCCGACGCCCGGCGTACCGACGACCAGCGCCCCACGGCCCTCGCGACGTCCCAGCGCGTCGCGGAGCCGTTCGAGCTCGAGCTCACGGCCGACCACCGCGACCTCCAGCTCCCGCGGCAGCGTCAGCGCGGCGAGCGTGGGGAAGGTGCGCGCGTCGAGACTGCCCTCCGGCGCCGCAGCGCGTGCCGTACGGCTGCCGCGCGGCGTCGGCGAACGCGTCGCGGAGGACGAGGGCTGCGGCGGCGGGGGCGTGGAGGGCGCGGCGTTGGCGTTGGCGACGGCCGCAAGGGTGCGGGCGGGCGCGACGCGGCGGGCGTCCATCGGCGAGAGCTTCACCCGCGAGGCCACCGACGGAACGGCCATCGGCGGCGCGGCGGGCGCGGGCGACGGCGGGGCGCTGCGGGCCGACGGCGGGGCGCCGCGCTGACCGGCCACCGCCGCGCGGGCCACGGGCTGCTGCATCGGAACGGCGCGGACGATCGGCGCCGACACACAAT
>JBILLV010000103.1:0-27423 GCA_044375895.1 Polyangiales bacterium
CAACCTCACCATGCTCGTCGAGCTCATCACCCCGGTGGCGCTCGAGGAGCAGATGCGCTTCGCCATCCGCGAGGGCGGCAAGACCGTCGGCGCCGGCGTCGTCACCAAGATCCACGAGTGATCACTCGCACCGCCGTCCCGCGGAGTGAGGCGGAACAACGCCTCCCCGCGGGCGGTTGTGCATCAGGAGACTGTGGTGTATGTCGACAGCGCGCGTGAAGATCGTCCTCGCGTGCGAGGTCTGCGGCACCCGAAACTACAAGACCACGCGGTCCGGCGCGCCGAACGCGAAGGCCCTGAAGATCAAGAAGTTCTGCACCGCGTGCGCCAAACACACGGTGCACCACGAGAGCCGATAGTCGAAGCAACCGCCCGCACAGGGGACTAGCTCAGTTGGTAGAGCAGCGGATTCCAAATCCGCAGGTCGTGGGTTCGAGTCCCTCGTCCCCTGCCCACCGAATCGATGGAGCGCTGATGGAAACCGCACAACAAGATCGTCCGACGGCGTCGCTGCTGCTCGGACCGATGAAGTACCTCTACACGGGGTATTTCGTGGGCGGCTGCCTCGTGGCCTTCCTGGTGACGAAGTTCGGCGACCTTGCGTGGGAGGGCCACGAGCAGGCCACCGCGGCCGCTGGCGTCTTCGCGGGCATCGCCGCGGTGGTCTGGGCTTGGAAGAACCTCCGGCTCCGCACCCTCGCGATGGAGACGATCGACGAACTGGTGGCCGTCACCTGGCCGTCGAAGCAGGAGACCTACACCGCGACCTCTGTGGTGATCGCGACGGCGGTCATCGCCGCGGTGATCGTGTTTCTGCTCGATCGCTTCTGGAACTGGTTCACCGACCTGATCTACATCGCGAACTGAGCGCCCGCCTTATCCTCCCCACGGATCGCGACTCCCCAAATGGCACAGAAGTACTACATCGTTCAGGCGTACTCGGGCTTCGAAGACAAGGTCCGCGCCTCGCTCCAGGAGCGAATCCGCAACAACAACCTGGAGAAGTACTTCGGCGAGATCCTCGTGCCGCACGAGCAGGTGACGAGCTCGCGTAACGGCAAGCAGCGCACCGAGAAGCGGAAGTTCTACCCCGGGTACGTCTTCGTCCAGATGGAGATGAACGACCAGACCTGGCACCTGGTGAAGGACACCCCCAAGGTGACGGGCTTCCTCGGCGACCAGAACCCCACGGTCGTGCCGCAGCGCGAGATCGACACCATCAAAGACCAGATCAACAAGGGCTCGGTCCAGACCAAGCCCAAGGTCAATTTCGACGTGAACGACCAGGTGAAGGTCGTGGACGGCCCGTTCGCGAACTTCACGGGCATGGTCAAGGAAGTGCGCGCAGATCGGCAGAAGCTCAAGGTGATGGTCACCATCTTCGGCCGCCTGACGGACGTTGAGCTCGGATACAGCCAGGTCGAGAAGATCCAGACCTGACCCCAACCACGACAGGCCCCAGCACGCGGCTCTGACCCTCAAGCGGTCGGCGTGCGAGGCGACGGCGGACACAGGCTCCGCTCGCGCCGAACCCCATGTCGATGAGGCGATGCAATGGCGAAGAAGGTAGTCGGTAAGGTCAAGCTCCAGTGCCCGGGCGGCGAAGCAAAGCCGGGCCCCCCCATCGGCCCCGTGCTCGGCCAGGCGGGCGTGAACATCCCGATGTTCATCAAGGAGTTCAACGCCAAGACCGCGGATCAGAAGGGCTATGTCATCCCCGTGATCATCACGGTGTACAGCGACAAGTCCTTCCAGATGGAGCTCAAGACGCCCCCCACGTCGATCCTCCTGATGAAGGCGGTCGGCGCGGACAAGGGTTCGGCCAAGCCCAACAAGGACAAGGTCGGCAAGGTCACGATGGCCAAGGTCGAAGAGATCGCCAAGAAGAAGCTCGGCGACATGAACACCGACGACTTCCAGTCCGCGGTGCGCACGGTGCTCGGCACGGCGCGCTCGATGGGCATCGAGGTCGAAGGGTAACAGAACCGTGATGCGTCGCTCCCCGCCCGACGCGGGGTGAGGCGCTCGTGTACCACCGTCGTCACGGCGCGGTGGGAGGCGGCGATGCGCTGCGCGCGGAGACGGGCGCGGACGCGGAGCTGCCGAAAGGAGGAAGCGAATGGCGAAGGTTGCGAAGAGACGGCAGACCATCGAGAAGATGGTCGACCGCAACCGGCGATACGGGCTCGATGAGGCCGCGTCGCTGGTGAAGCAGTGCGCCACCGCGAAGTTCGACGAGACCGTCGAGATCGCGGTGCGGCTGGGGGTCAACCCCAAGCACGCGGACCAGATGGTCCGCGGCGCGCTGGTGCTGCCGCACGGGACCGGGCAGAAGGTCCGCGTGCTGGTGTTCGCGAAGGGCGAGAAGGAGCGCGAGGCGCGCGAGGCCGGAGCTGACCACGTCGGCGCCGACGAGCTCGTGGCCAAGGTCGCGGAGGGCAACTTCCTCGACTTCGAACGCGTGATCGCGACGCCCGACATGATGGGTCAGGTCGGCAAGCTCGGCCGCGTGCTCGGCCCGCGCGGGCTCATGCCGAACCCGAAGGTGGGCACGGTCACCTTCGACGTGACGTCCGCGGTCCGCGAGGCCAAGGGCGGCAAGATCGAGTACCGCACCGAGAAGGCCGGCGTCGTGCAGGCGCGCATCGGCAAGGCGTCGTTCGGCGCCGAGCAGATCCGCGAGAACGCGAAGGCCGTGGTGCAGGCGCTCATCCGCGCGAAGCCCACGACGGCGAAGGGGACGTACCTCAAGTCCATCACCCTGTCGTCGACGATGGGCCCCGGCGTGCGGATCGACCCGAACGTCTTCATCGAGAAGGCTGACGAGGCGTAGCCATGAACAAGACCGAGAAGAACGCCCAGATCGAGCAGGTGCGCCAGCGCTTCGATGACAGCATCGCGGCCGTGCTCATCGACTTCAAGGGCATGAACGTGGAGGCCGTCACGGGCCTCCGCCGCGCCTTCCGCAAGGCGGGCGTGGAGTACCGGGTGCTGAAGAACACCGTCATCCGGCACGCGCTCAAGGACTCGCAGTACAAGGGCTTCGTCGGCACCTTCGAGTCCGGCAAGGTCTCCGCGCACCACGTGTCCATGCGCGGCATGACGGGCGTGGCCTGGTGCAAGGAAGATCCGTCGGCCGCCGCGAAGGTCATCAAGGCCTTCAAGGAGACCAACGCGGACCTCGGCAAGAACCTCAAGGTGAAGGCCGGCCTCCTCGGCGGCCAGCTCCGCGAGACCACCTGGGTCGTGGACGAGATGTCCAAGCTCCCGGGCCTCAAGGAGACCCAGGCCATGATCCTCGCGACCCTGAACGCCCCCGCTCAGGACGTCGTCGGGATCCTCAACGCCCCCGCCCAGCAGCTCATGTACGTCCTCGCGGCGTGGCAGGAGAAGCTCGAGCAGCAGGCCGGCGCCGGGCAGTGATCGCAGAACACCGTAACCAACACGCAGACGCGTTCAACAAGAAGTGAAGGAAGAGACATCATGGAGACCGTGAACACCCTCGTCGATCAGATCAGCAAGCTCACCCTCATCGAGGCCTCCGAGCTCGTGAAGGCGCTCGAGAACAAGCTCGGCGTCAAGGCCAGCGCCCCCGTCGCCGCCGCCGCCCCCGCCGCGGTTGCGCCCGTCGCGGCCGCAGTGGAGGTCACCGACTTCCACGTCGAGCTCACCGCCGCCGGCGCCAACAAGATCAACGTGATCAAGGCCGTCCGCGAGATCACGGGCCTCGGCCTCGGCGAGGCGAAGGCGCTCGTCGAGGGCGCCCCGAAGACCGTGAAGGAGACCGTCGCCAAGGCCGAGGCCGAGGAGATGAAGAAGAAGCTCACCGAGGCCGGCGCCACGGTGACCCTCAAGCCCGCGACCTGATCTGCGGTCCGGGTCGATTCGTCGACCCCGACCCGAGGATCCCAAGACGCCCCGGCCCTGCACTTCCGCTCAGTGGTGAGCAAATTGCAGACCGGGGCGCTTGCTTTTCGAAATCCCCTGTGCCATAGCCCCGCTCCCCCTCATGGCGACCCCTCCTGCGCGAACGAGTCATACTACTCCGCGCGGAGAAGCCCGACGAGCCGGGGTCTGAGACCCACCGAGAAGGGGGTGTCGCGGCGGTGTTTCCGCCCGCGCCGCTCCCTCCTTCGCAGGAGAATTCGATGTCGACGGTGATTCTGAGCAACTTCCGCGCGCGCAGGAATTTCGGGCACATCGCGAAGATCATCGATGTCCCCAACCTGATCGCGATCCAGAAGGCCAGCTACGAGAAGTTTCTGCAGGCCGACACGGACCCGAAGGACCGCCGTGATCTCGGCCTCCAGGGCGTGTTCCTCTCGGTGTTCCCGATCAAGAGCTTCGACGAGAGCGCCGAGCTCGTCTTCCGCGAGTACTCGCTCGAGCGCCCCAAGTACGACGTCGACGAGTGCCGCCAGCGCGGGATGACGTACGCCGCGCCGATCAAGGTGACGATCGAGCTCATCACCTACGAGGCCCCGACGCCCGGCGGCGACCGCACCGTGCGCGACATCAAGCAGCAGGAGGTCTACTTCGGCGAGATCCCGCTGATGACGGAGACCGGCACCTTCATCATCAACGGCACCGAGCGCGTGGTCGTCTCGCAGCTCCACCGCTCGCCGGGCGTGTTCTTCGACCACGACAAGGGCAAGACGCACTCGTCGGCGAAGTTCCTCTACTCGGCCCGCGTGATCCCGTACCGCGGCTCGTGGCTCGACTTCGAGTTCGACCCGAAGGACGTGATCTACGTCCGCATCGACCGCCGGCGGAAGCTCCACGCCACGGTGCTCCTCCGCGCGCTCGGGTACACCACCGAGCAGCTGCTCAACTATTACTACGACACCGAGACGCTGTTCATCGAGTCGAAGGACAAGTTCGCGAAGTCGGTGGAGTTCAACATCCTCGCGGGGCAGCGCGCGACGGCCGACATCAAGATGGGCGCGGACGTGCTCGTCAAGAAGGGCACGAAGTTCACCAAGGTCGCCGTCAAGAAGCTCAAGGACGCCAAGGTCGATCGCCTCCCGATCGACCGCACCGAGGTGGTGGGCCGCGTCGCCGCGAAGGACGTGATCGACCCGGAGACCGGCGAGGTCATCGTCTCGTGCAACGAGACCCTCACCGACGAGCGCGTCGAGCAGTTGGTGAAGGCCAACATCCAGAGCTTCAAGGTCCTCTTCATGGACACGAACCTGGTGGGCTCGTACATCCGCGACACGCTCGTGGCCGACCGCTACGACGACACCGACGGCCCGATGGCCCCGTTCATCCGGCAGTACGGCTTCGCGGTCGCCGCGCAGATCGACATCTACCGCAAGCTCCGCCCGGGCGACATCCCCGAGCCCAAGGAGGCCACCAAGCTCCTGGAGAACCTGTTCTTCAATCCCGAGCGCTACGACCTGTCGCGCGTCGGGCGCCTGAAGCTCAACTACAAGTTCTACAAGGATCGCCCCGCGGACAAGCAGCCCCCGCTCGACCTCAAGGTGCTCACCAAGGAGGACATCCTCCTCACGGTGCGCCACCTCGTGGAGATCAAGAACGGCCGCGGCTCCGTCGACGACATCGACCACCTCGGCAACCGCCGCGTGCGCGCGGTGGGTGAGCTCCTGGAGAACCAGTACCGCATCGGCCTCGTGCGGATGGAGCGTGCGATCAAGGAGCGCATGTCGATCACGCCCGAGCTCGACACGCTGATGCCGCACGACCTCATCAACGCGAAGCCCGTCTCCGCGGTGGTGAAGGAGTACTTCGGCAGCTCGCAGCTCTCGCAGTTCATGGACCAGACCAACCCCCTCTCCGAGGTGACGCACAAGCGCCGCCTTTCGGCCCTCGGGCCGGGCGGTCTGACCCGTGAGCGCGCGGGCTTCGAAGTCCGCGACGTGCACGCGACCCACTACGGCCGCATCTGCCCCATCGAGACGCCCGAGGGGCCGAACATCGGTCTTATCGCGTCGCTCTCCACCTACGCCCGCGTCAACGAGTACGGCTTCGTCGAGACCCCCTACCGCAAGGTGGAGAACGGCATCGTCAAGGTCGAGGTCCACTGGTTCTCGGCGCTCCAGGAGGAGGGTCACTACATCGCCCAGGCGACGGCCGAGGGCGACGAGGGCGGCCGGCTCACCGAGACGCTCGTCTCCTCGCGCTACAACGGCGAGTTCAAGATGATGCCGCCGGAGCAGATCTCGCTCATGGACGTGTCGCCGAACCAGCTGGTGTCGGTGGCCGCGGCGCTCATCCCCTTCCTCGAGCACGACGACGCCAACCGCGCGCTCATGGGCGCCAACATGCAGCGCCAGGCCGTCCCCCTCGTCCGCACGATGGCCCCGATGGTGGGCACGGGGCTCGAGGGCCAGGTGGCGCGTGACTCCGGCGTGTGCGTGCTCGCGCGCCGCCCCGGCGTGGTCGAGACCGCCGACGCGGCCCGCATCGTCGTGCGCGCGCAGGGCAAGCGCGGCGAAGAGCCCGACATCTACAACCTCACCAAGTACCAGCGCTCCAACCAGAACACGTGCTGGAACCAGAAGCCCATCGTGCGCCCCGGCGAGCGCGTCGAGGTCGGTGACGTCCTCGCCGACGGCCCCGCCACGGACACGGGCGAGCTCGCGCTCGGGTCGAACGTGCTCGTCGCCTTCATGCCCTGGGGCGGCTACAACTTCGAGGACTCGATCCTCATCTCCGAGAAGATCGCCAAGCAGGACATCTTCACGAGCGTGCACATCGAGGAGTTCGAGTGCGTCGCCCGCGACACCAAGCTGGGCAAGGAAGAGATCACGCGCGACATCCCCAACGTCGGCGAGGAGGCCCTCAAGGACCTCGACGAGGCGGGCATCGTGCGCATCGGCGCCGAGGTGAAGCCCGGCGACATCCTCGTCGGCAAGATCACCCCGAAGGGCGAGACGCAGCTCTCCCCCGAGGAGAAGCTCCTCCGCGCGATCTTCGGTGAGAAGGCCGGCGACGTGCGCGACACCTCGCTCCGCGTCCCCCCGGGCGTCACGGGCATCGTGATCAACGCCCGCGTGTTCGCGCGCAAGGGCACCGAGAAGGACGACCGCGCCAAGGACATCGAGGATCAGGAGCGCGCCCGTCTGGAGAAGGACCGCGACGACCGGATCAAGATCGTCCGCGAGAGCTACCTCCGCCGCGCGCGGACGCTCCTGGTGGGCAAGACCACGCAGGCCAAGCTCGTCGACGAGCGCGGCAAGGTGCTCCTCGCGAAGGGCGCGCCGATCGACGACGCGACGCTGGAGTCGGTGCCCCGCAAGCTCTGGGCGCAGATCTCCCTCGACGACGCCGACGCGGCCGAGCTGCGCCACGTCTTCCAGGAGCTCGACGAGCGCACCACCTCCATGGAGAAGGCCTGCGCGGAGAAGGTCGAGCGCCTCTCCAAGGGCGACGAGCTCCCGCCGGGCGTCATCAAGATGGTGAAGGTCTACGTCGCCATCAAGCGCAAGCTGCAGGTGGGCGACAAGATGGCCGGTCGCCACGGCAACAAGGGCGTCGTGTCGCGCATCCTCCCCGAGGAGGACATGCCGTACCTGCCCAGCGGCAACCCCGTCGACGTGGTGCTCAACCCCCTCGGCGTGCCTTCCCGTATGAACGTCGGGCAGATCCTCGAGGTGCACCTCGGGTGGGCCGCCCACGAGCTCGGGAACAAGCTCCGCGACATGCTCGAGACGGGCACGCCGCCCGAGGTGGTGAAGAAGCTCCTGCTCACCGTCTACCAGCGCGACCCGGCGCAGAAGAAGTTCCTCCAGGGGCTGAAGGACTCGGACGTGTACGAGTTCGCCCAGTGCCTCCGCAACGGGGTGTTCTTCTCCACGCCGGTGTTCGACGGCGCGCCGGAGAGCGACATCAAGAAGATGCTCGAGGTGGCGGGCCTGCCCACGTCCGGGCAGACGATCCTCTACGACGGGCGCACCGGCGAGGCGGTCGAGAACGACGTCACCGTCGGCATCATGTACATCCTCAAGCTCCACCACCTGGTGGACGACAAGATCCACGCGCGCTCCATCGGGCCCTACTCGCTCGTGACGCAGCAGCCCCTGGGCGGCAAGGCCCAGTTCGGCGGCCAGCGCCTCGGCGAGATGGAGGTCTGGGCGATGGAGGCCTACGGCGCGGCCTACGCGCTCCAGGAGTTCCTCACGGTGAAGTCGGACGACGTGCAGGGCCGCACCCGCATGTACGAGGCTATCGTGAAGGGCGACTACACGCTGGAGCCGGGCGTCCCCGAGAGCTTCAACGTGCTCGTGAAGGAGCTCCAGTCGCTCTGCCTCAACGTCGAGCTCGTCGAGGACGGGCAGGCGAGGACCATGGGCGTCGACTCCCAGGCCGCCGAATGAATCAACCCACGGATCATACCCTGCACCCTGTGAGGACCAAGTGAAGGACATCTTCAGCTTCTTCGAGAAGCCCAAGGACCCCCTCTCGTTCAGCGCGATCCGCATCTCGCTCGCCTCTCCTGACAAGATCAAGGAGTGGTCGCGCGGCGAGGTGAAGAAGCCCGAGACGATCAACTACCGCACCTTCAAGCCGGAGCGGGACGGCCTGTTCTGCGCCAAGATCTTCGGCCCGGTGAAGGACTACGAGTGCAACTGCGGCAAGTACAAGCGCATGAAGCACCGGAACATCGTGTGCGAGAAGTGCGGCGTGGAGGTGATCCAGTCGAAGGTGCGCCGTGAGCGCCTCGGCCACATCTCCCTCGCCACGCCCGTCGCGCACATCTGGTTCCTGAAGAGCCTGCCGTCGCGCATCGGCGCGGTGCTCGACATGACCCTCCGTGACCTCGAGAAGATCCTCTACTGCGAGGCCTACGTCGTCACCAACCCGAAGAACACCACGCTCAACACGGGCGAGCTGCTCTCCGAGGAGGCCCTCGGGCGCAACCTCGACGAGTACGGCGACGACGCCTTCGAGGCGAAGATGGGCGGCGAGGCCGTCCTCGAGCTCCTCCAGAAGGTCGACATCAACTCGCTCGCCGACGAGCTCCGCAAGAACATGCGCGAGGCCACCTCGGACGCGAAGCGGAAGAAGCACGCCAAGCGCCTCAAGGTGATCGAGGCCTTTCGCGAGTCGGGCAACCGCCCCGACTGGATGATGCTCACGGTCATCCCGGTGCTCCCGCCCGACCTGCGCCCGCTCGTGCCCCTCGACGGCGGCCGCTTCGCGACGAGCGACCTCAACGACCTCTACCGCCGCGTCATCAACCGCAACAACCGGTTGAAGCGCCTCCAGGAGCTCAACGCCCCGGAGATCATCATCCGCAACGAGAAGCGGATGCTCCAGGAGGCCGTCGACGCGCTGTTCGACAACGGCCGCCGCGGCAAGACCATCACCGGCCCCAACAAGCGCCCGCTCAAGTCCCTCTCGGACATGCTCAAGGGCAAGCAGGGCCGCTTCCGCCAGAACCTCCTCGGCAAGCGCGTCGACTACTCGGGGCGCTCGGTCATCGTCGTCGGCCCGCAGCTCAAGCTGCACCAGTGCGGCCTGCCGAAGAAGATGGCGCTCGAGCTCTTCAAGCCCTTCATCTACAACAAGCTGGAGGAGCGGGGCCTCGCGCCGACGATCAAGAGCGCGAAGAAGCTCGTCGAGAAGGAGCGGCCGGAGGTCTGGGACATCCTCGAGGAGGTGATCTCCGAGCACCCGGTGATGCTCAACCGCGCGCCGACGCTCCACCGCCTGGGCATCCAGGCCTTCGAGCCGGTGCTCATCGAGGGCAAGGCGATCCAGCTCCACCCGCTGGTGTGCGCGGCCTTCAACGCCGACTTCGACGGCGACCAGATGGCCGTCCACGTGCCCCTCTCGGTCGAGGCGCAGATGGAGGCGCGCGTGCTCATGATGAGCACGAACAACATCCTCTCGCCGGCCTCGGGCAAGCCGATCATCAACCCGACGCAGGACATCGTGCTCGGGCTCTACTACATGACCCGCGCGCGGAAGTTCGCCCGCGGCTGCGCCCGCAAGGACTCGGCGGGTGAGGGCAAGCTCCGCGGCCTGTACGCCTCCATCGAGGAGGTGCGCATGGCCTTCGACGCCGGCGAGCTCGAGCTCCACTCGGAGATCATCGTGCGCCTGCCGGCGATGCGCGTCGTCGACCCGGGGGAGACCCGGTACAAGACGGGCGAGATCGTCGAGCGGCCCGACCTCGACGCCGCCAACCGCCTCGCCAAGCGTGTGGGCAAGCGCGGCGCGGTGGGCGAGCCGGCCTACATGCGCGTCGAGACCACCTGCGGGCGCGTGCTGCTCGCCGAGGGCCTCGGCGAGACGCTGGGCGGGGAGGAGGCGCTGCCCTTCAACCTGCTCAACAAGGCGATGACCAAGAAGGCCCTTACGGAGGTCATCGACGCCTGCTACCGCGCGCACCGCAACAAGGCGACGGTGCTCCTGGCCGACCGGCTCCGCACGCTCGGCTACGAGTACGCGACGCGCGCCGGCGTGTCGATCTGCATGGACAACATGGTGATCCCGGCCAGCAAGGTCGAGATGGTGCGCGACGCGCAGGACAAGGTCGCCAAGGTCGTCGACCAGTACCTCGAGGGCGTGATCACCGACGGCGAGCGCTACAACAAGATCGTCGACATCTGGGCGGAGGTCTCCGAGAAGATCGCCAAGGAGATGATGGAGCAGGTGGGCAAGGAGTCGGTGACCGACCCGGTGACGGGCATCGCCGAGCGCCTCCCCTCCTTCAACCCCATCTTCATGATGGCCGACTCGGGGGCGCGCGGGTCTCCCCAGCAGATCCGCCAGCTCGCCGGCATGCGCGGCCTCATGGCCAAGCCCGACGGGACGATCATCGAGCAGCCCATCACCGCGAACTTCCGCGAGGGGCTCACGGTGCTCCAGTACTTCATCTCGACGCACGGCGCCCGCAAGGGCCTCGCCGACACGGCGCTCAAGACGGCCAACTCGGGCTACCTGACGCGCCGCCTCGTCGACGTGGCGCAGGACGCGGTCATCGTCGAGAACGACTGCGGGACGCTCGACGGCATCCCGACGACGAAGCTCGAGGAGGGCGGCGACGTCATCCAGAAGCTCGGCGACCGGATCCTCGGCCGCATCGCGCTCTACCCCGTGGTCGACCCGCTCACCGGCGAGGTGCTCGTGCGCGACGGCGAGCAGTTCGACGAGGAGGCGGTGCGGCGCATCGAGGACGCGGGCATCGAGGAGGTGGTGATCCGCTCGGTGCTCACCTGCGCGGCGCGGCGCGGCATCTGCGCGCTCTGCTACGGGCGCGACCTCGCCCGCGGCTACATGGTGAACAACGGCGAGGCCGTGGGCATCATCGCGGCGCAGTCGATCGGCGAGCCGGGCACGCAGCTCACGATGCGCACCTTCCACATCGGCGGCACGGCGCAGAAGGCCGTGGCGGCGGCGGCGCTCACCAACCGCGTCGAGGGCCGCGTCAAGCTCGACAAGGTGGAGACCATCGCCCGCAAGGACGGCACGCTCGTGGTGATGAACCGCCACGGCGAGATCGTGATCGTCGACGCCACGGGTCGTGAGCGCGAGCGCCACCACCTGATGTACGGCGCGACGCTCAAGGTGAAGGACGGCGACATCAAGCCGAAGGACTCCGTGCTGGTGGAGTGGGACCCGTTCACCATCCCGATCCTCACGGAGCTCACCGGCAAGGTGCGCTTCGCCGACCTCATCCCGAACGTCACCTACGAGGAGCAGGTGGACGCGCGCACGGGCCTCTCGCGCAACGTGGTGATGGAGTCGCGTGACCCGTCGCTCCGCCCGCGCGTGGAGATCCACGACCCGGTGACGGGCAAGCTGCGCAAGATGGAGAACGGCATCGAGGGCAAGTACTACCTGCCCGCGGGCTGCATCGTGAACGCGGCCGACGAGAGCCTCGTGGAGGCCGGCGACCCGATCGCCAAGATGACGCGCGAGGCTTCGAAGACGAAGGACATCACGGGCGGTCTGCCCCGCGTGGCCGAGCTCTTCGAGGCGCGCAAGCCCAAGGACGCGGCGGTGGTCTCGCCGATCGACGGGTACGTGAAGTTCGGGCGCGAGACCAAGGGCAAGCGCCAGATCTACATCGTGCCGAAGGGCCAGGAGGCCTTCCTCAACACCCCCGTGGAGCCCGAGGAGGGCAAGGGGAAGAAGCGCAAGGCCGTGGCGCCGCCGGTGATGCCCGAGGGGCTCGGCAAGGTCGAGGAGTTCCTCGTCCCGAAGAGCAAGCACATGATCGTGCGCGAGGGCGACTTCGTGAAGGCGGGCGACCCGCTCATCGACGGCCCGGTGAACCCGCACGACATCCTCCGGGTGAAGGGCGAGAAGGAGCTCGCGGCCTGGCTGGTGAACGAGATCCAGCAGGTCTACCGTCTCCAGGGCGTGTCGATCAACGACAAGCACATCGAGACGATCGTGCGCCAGATGCTCCGGCGCGTGCGCGTCACGTCGGTGGGGGAGACGGACTTCCTCGTCGACGAGCAGGTGGAGAAGTGGCGCTTCGAGCACGAGAACCTCCGCGCCGCGCGGAAGATGCTGCTCAAGGTGGCCAACGAGGGCAAGGTGAAGCACCCGCACGTGGCCGACGCGATCCGTCGCGCCACGGAGGCGTCGCTCAACGACATGCTCTCGCTCCTCAACGAGCGCCTCGCCGAGGTGCAGCGCAAGCACTCCACCGACAGCGTCGTGTCGCAGGAGTCGCAGGCGGTGCTCACCGCGGTGCAGGACGCCTACGCCGTCGCGGAGCCGCTGCTCCTCGGCATCACCAAGGCGTCGCTCAGCACGGACTCCTTCATCTCGGCCAGCTCCTTCCAGGAGACGACCAAGGTGCTCACCGAGGCGGCCATCTCGGGCAAGACCGACGACCTCCGCGGCCTCAAGGAGAACGTCATCATGGGCCGGCTCATCCCCGCCGGCACCGGCCTCCCCGCGTACCGCCAGCTCGAGGTGGTGGTGGGCGACGAGGACGCCGAGCCCGTCCGCGGTCGCCGCGAGCGCAGCCACGACCGCGTCGGCGCGGGCGAGTAACCCACCGCCTCCACGGTGACCCCCGGGCGCCCGTCGCGCGCCTCGGGGGGCCACCGCCCCTCCCACAAATCATCAGCTATCGCGGCAGGCAGCGGTCAACGGGGATCGCGGTCACGATGGACGGGAGCCCCGCCGCGATGTTGTCGGCGTAGGTGTAGAGCATGCGCCCCGCCCGGTCGAAGGCGACCCACAGCGGTCCGGGGGTCGCTCGCAGGGCTCGGGAAGGGTCGGCCAGTGCGACGCTGCGCGTACGGCCCGTGGCGTCGGCCGGGAACGCGGTGAGCGTCGCGCCAGGCGCCATCGAAGTGAGGGACCAGGTGACGCGCCGCGCGGCGTCGTACGCGAGCAGCGGGGCCTCGACGCCGCGCGGGACCGTCTCCGTCAGCGCCGTCGACACGTCGCCGACGGACCAGAGCACCCACGGTGTTGTCTCGGCCGTCCAGGTGACCACGAGCATGCTGTTGCGCGTGGCGTCCCAGGTCGCGGCGCCGAGCGCGACGGGAGCGGGCGTCGTGAAATCCGGGCGCCGCACCCAACCCCAGCCGCCGTTGTGGCGAAGGTCCCACACCTCGCGCCGGGCGGCGTAGGTCACCTCCGAGCCGGCGACGCGCAGCGCGCGGCCCGCGACGTCGTACGCCGCCGCGGTGATCGCAGGGATCGTGGGCGCCGACGAGGTCACGACGCCGAGCGTCTCCCAGTGGTCAGGGTTCGCGAGGGCGAGCGTGAGCACTTGCGTCGTAGGGGCGCGCAGCGGCACCACCACCAGGGTGTCGGCGGCCTCGTCGACGAAGACCTCGGCGCGCTCGACGCCGTTTGGATAGCGGATGGGCGTGAGCCGGGAGAGCGCGCCCGTCTCGGGTGCGATGCGGGTGACAGTGCCAGTGTCAAAGGACACCAGCAGCGCCACCCGTCGCCTCGGGTCGAACACGAGGCGCCCCGCCCCGTACCCGCCACTCCGCAGCGTGAACGACGCGACGATGAGCCTGTAGGCGCAATCGAACGAAGGCGTCGCGTCGCCGTCGAACGCGGTGTCGGGGGTGATGGGGAGGTCGGGGGCGACGGGGAGGTCGGGGGCGACGGGGAGGTCGGGGGCGACGGGGAGGTCGGGGGCGGCGTCGCGGTCTCTGGGGGCAACGGTGCTCGCGCAGCCCAGAGCCGCGAGCGCGAGGGCCAGCGTGGAAGATCGGAGGCGCATGGTGCGGCGATGGTATCGCAGCGCGCGGCATCTGTGAGTCGCGGGGGACCGACGGCGGTGAACCGTCACCGTTCGGTCCGCTACTTCTCCGCCAGCAGCTTCTCGATGGTGGGCTCGTCCCAGCCGCCGAGGATCGCGTCGCCGACCGCCAGCGTCGGCGCGCGGAGCGACCCTTCACGCCCGAGGAAGAGCTTGAGGATCTCCGCGTCGGTGGCTGTCGCGGGGTCGAGCGTGACGAGGGCCGTTCCCTTCTTCGCGAAGGCGCGCTTGTAACGGCGCACCAGGGCGAGAGCGGCGTCGGCGTCGAGGGGCTGCTTGCGGACGTCGTGGTAGGTGGGGGCGAGAGGCGTTCGTGCGAGAAACTCCCGCACCGGGCGGCAGCCCGTTCAAACGCGGCCGTAGAAGGTGATGGGCTTGGTGCTCATGCGGGAGTGGATGCCAGACCCGGGCGGGTGAGTGCAAGGGAGCGTCCGGACGAACGCGGCGGACGTCGGCAACATCGCGCGCATGCGCGGCAAGCAGGCCGAGAAGGCGCGCGCGAAGAAGGCCCAGCAGCGGGAGCAGCAGGTGGCGGAGCGCAAGCGGGCGGTGGCTCGGCGGGCGTCGCTCCCCGCGGACCTCAGGGTCGACCTCCCCATCGCCCCCCTCTCTCGACACGGCGCCCCCCTTCGTGCGAAAGCACGCACTGCCGTCGTGAACCTCTGGAAACGCTACCGCGCTGCCCTCCTCTGCGTCCTCGCGCTGGGCATTCCGTTCTTCTTCCTGCGCACCACGACGCGCGACCCGAGCCGCCACGACGCCCTCGACCGGGCGCTCCTCCCCTTCGTCAGCCTCCTGCAAGACCTCTTCATCAACCGCATCGCCGAGGGCACGGCCGACGTCTGGATGGACTATGTCTACCTGGTGCAGGTGCGCCGCGACAACGACCGGCTCCGCAGCGACAACGCGCGCCTCGCCGCCGACGCCGCCCGCTACCGCGCCGAGGCCGACGAGAACCGCCGCCTTCGCCGCCTCCTCCAGCTCCGCACCGAGACGCCCGACGAGGTGTTCGCCGCCGAGGTGATCGCGAAGGACACCTCCCCCTTCTTCCGCGTCACGCGCCTCGCCATCACCGCCGCCGACCGCACGCGCATCCGCACCGGGATGCCCGTGCTCACCTACGACGGCCTCGTGGGCCAGGTGTCGCGCACCTTCGGCGACTACGCCGACGTGCTCCTCACGGTGGACTCGCGCAGCGCCGTCGACGTGATGATCGAGCGCACCGGCGCCCGCGGCATCGCGCGCGGCACGGGCGAGCGCGACCGCTACTCCGCCCGCGTGGAGTACCTCCAGCGCACCGACGACGTGCGCGTCGGCGACGCCGTCGTCACCTCGGGCCTCGGGTGCCGCTTCCCCGCGGGCTTCATGGTGGGGCGCGTGGCGGCGGTGACGCGCCGCGAGTTCGGGCTCTACCAGGAGGTGGAGCTCACGCCTTCGGTCAACTTCTCGCGCCTCACCGAGGTGCTCGTGATGGGCAGCCAGACCGACCGCCCCACCTGCCGCCCTGGCGCCAACACCCCCGTCCGCGGCCGCAACGCGCCGCGCACCCAGCCGTCGAGCTAGCGTCGTGGCCAACGCGCTCCTCCTCGCCACCGCGCTCGCGCTGCTCGTCCTGCAGGGCTTCATCGCGTACGTCTCGCCCACCGACCTGCTCTCGCCGGTGCTCATCCTGCCGGCGGTGCTCTACGTGGCGGTGGGGGAGTTCTCGCTGACGCGGGGCGTGTCGCTGGCCTTCGTGATGGGGTACCTCGCGGACGTCTTCGGCGGCGCGTCGATGGGGCTCTGGACCTTCACCCTGGTGTCGATCTTCCTCCTCGTGCGGGTGGCGGGGCTGAAGCTCTTCCTCCACGGGGTGGTGTTCCAGGTGCTGCTCACGCTCGTCGCGGGGATCTTCGCGGGCGTGGAGATGATGGCGCTGCTGCTGGTGTTCGACCGCCGCCCGCTCGCGGTGCTCGGCGCGCTCGGCACGGTGACCGCGCAGGCCCTCGTCACGGCCGCGCTCGCGCCGGCGATCTTCACGCTGCTGCACCGCCTGCCGGGCGCCGACCCCAACGTCCCCGAGGAGGCGGCCTGACATGGAGCTCACCCCGAAGGCTGCGGTCACGGAGTTTCGCGAGCGCATCCGCTGGATGAACCTCGTCGTCGCGGTCTTCACCGCCGCCCTCCTCGGCAAGCTCTTCTACGAGCAGGTGGTGCGCGCCGATCGGTGGACGCGCATCGCCAACGACAACGTGCTCCGGCGCATCGACCTGCCCACCACGCGCGGCATCATCCGCGACGCCCGCGGCCGCGTCATCGCCACCAACCGCCCGAGCTACAACGTCTACATCATCCCGGGCTTCTTCCGCATCGAGAACTACCCCAAGCTCGCGGAGTACCTCGGCCTGAGCCGCGACGAGCGCGACCGCCTGGAGGCCCGGATGCGCAGCGCCGAGGGGCCGCGGCGCTACCACCAGCTCCTCGCGCGGGCCGACATCGACCGCGAGGCGCTGGCGCTCATCGAGACGCACCGGGCCGACCTGCCGGGCGTGCAGGTGTTCGCGGTGCCGGTGCGGCAGTACCCCTTCGGCGAGCTGGCCTCGCACGCCATCGGCTTCCTCAACGAGGTGAACGCCGACGACCTCCGCGCCTATCAAGACCGCGACTACCGCGCGGGCGAGCGCATCGGTCGCTCGGGGCTGGAGTCGGCGTGGGAGTCGATCCTCCGCGGGCGCCGCGGCTGGGTGCGCCTGGAGCACGACGTCCGCGGCGTGATGCTCTCCTCACGCGACGCCAACCCCGACCTCCCCCCGGAGCGACGTCTCGAACCCGTCCCCGGCCGCGACCTCGTCCTCTCGCTCGACATGGAGCTCATGCGCTCCATCGATCGGGCGTTTCGCGGTCGTCCTTCGGGCGCTGCCGCGGTGGTCGACGTGCGCACGGGCCGCGTGCTCGCGCTGTACTCGCGCCCGTCCATCGACCCCAACCTGCTCATCACGGGCATCCCGCCGTCCCTCGCCCGCGAGATCGACGAGAACCCCTACCGCCCGCGCATCGACAAGACCATCTACGAGAGCTACTACCCGGGCTCGACCTTCAAGCCCGTGTCGGCGCTCGCGGGGCTGGAGGCGGGGCTCCTCGACGACCGCACGCAGGTGTCGTGCAACGGCCGTCACGAGCTCGGGCGGCGCGTGTTTCGCTGCCAGCACAACCACGGCGTCGTGCACCTGCGGCGCGCGCTCGTCGAGAGCTGCAACATCTACTTCTACACCCTCGCCGAGACCATCTCGATGGACCTCATCGCCCGCATGGCGAACGAGTTTGGCCTGGGGCATCGCACGGGCATCGGCATCAACCAGGAGACCCCCGGCTTCATCCCGACGCGCGCGTGGTACGTGCAGGAGTTCGGGCAGTTTCGCACGGGCTTCTCGCTCAACATGGCCATCGGGCAGGGCAACACCCGCGTGACGGTGCTCCAGACCGCGATGATGTACGCGGCCATCGCCAACGGCGGCACGCTCTTCGTCCCGCAGGTGGTCGAGCGCGTGGAGGGCCCTGACGGGTCGGTGATCCAGTCGTTCTCCCCCACGGTGCGCCGTCACGTGCAGATCGACCCGGCGAACATGGTCCGCATCACGACGGCCCTCGCGGGCGTCGTCGCCGATCGGGCCGGCACCGCGCACAACGCCGCCATCACCGAGGTGACCATCGCGGGCAAGACCGGGACGGCCCAGGTGGCCCACCAGAGCCTCCCTTCGGGCGATCCCCGTCGCAACTGGTACGAGAACCGCGACCACGCGTGGTTCGCCGGCTTCGCTCCGGCCGATCGCCCCGAGATCGCGGTGGTGGTGCTGGTGGAGCACGGCGGCTCCGGTGGCCATGAGGCCGCGCCGCTCGTGTCTCAGATCGTGCGCGATTGGTTCACGCGCATCCGCACCGGGTCGGCGCCGCAGGTGGCGGCCCCGACGCGGCGCTGACGGCGGGCGCTACTCCTGCGCCGCGGCGCAGCACCGGAAGCCGATGCTGTAGTCGCGGTACGAGGTGTCGTGCGCGGTGGTGACGTACTCGCAGCCGTTGCCGTTGATGGCGGTGTCCATGTAGTAGCCGCCGCGGAAGGTGCCCTCGCGGTCGGCCGTCCACTCGTGGAGGTTGCCCACCATGTCGTAGACGCCGTAGCCGTTGGAGCACGCGCGGTGCGCGCCCGTCAGCGCCACGGTGCCCGGGAGCTGGTTGATCTGCGGGTCGTTCATCTGCACGTGGCCCCAGAGGGCCTGGCTGGTCGCGCGGAAGAGCTGAACCACGGGGTGCCACCGGTGGTTCTCGTTGCAGCGACCGGCCTCGCGGCGCGAGCCGTAGCCGTAGGTGTGGTTGGCCGGACCGCGGCAGGCCCGCACCCACTCGCGGTTTTCACAGAGGCGCTTGCCCGCGGCGCCGCACGCGGCTGCCGCCTGGCGCTGCGACAGGTACGCCTGCGGGACCACGTCGTGCGCGCTCACCGCGCGGACCCTCACGCGCTCCGGCGTGAGGTACGGCGACCAGGGCGTGTCGCGCCCGTCGTCCGTGCGACGCAGCGACGCCTCGTAGCGATCGATGCAGTAGCCCGCCGTCCCCTGCGCGCCGGTGGGGATGTACGTCATCCCCGGTCCGCACGGCATCACCTGCGAACGAACCGGCGTCGCGAGCCCCGTGACAAGGAGAGTCACGGCCCCCACCGCGCTCACCCAGGGCATCGCTCCGTGTTGCTTCTTCATCCTACTGACCCTTCCTTCGTGGCGCGGGAGCGGACAGGGGAGGTGGGGGACCGCTGACCACCTCTTCACAGCACAAGCGAAGCAAAAGACGAGCGCCCCGTACGTAACAACGATGCCTCCGCGGGGGAAGGCAAAAACGACCTGAAAGCCTCCGCCCAAAGCTGATTTCGCTGGCGACGAAACCCTCCGCCATCCCCGTTGCACGATGTGCCCGAGGCCCGCACACTGCGCGCTGCCCTCATGGAAATGCTCATCCGACACGGTGTGATCGTCACGTGCGATCCGCTCGATCGCGTGATCGAGGGTGACGTGCTGATTCGCGAAGGGAGGATTCGCGCGATCGGCTCCGACGCGGCTGCGCAGGCCTCACACGCCCCGCTGCGCGTGGTGGACGCGCGGGGTTGTGCGGTGATGCCGGGCCTCGTGCAGGCGCACGTGCACCTGTGCCAGACGCTGTTTCGCGGCGTGGCTGACGACCTGCCGCTGCTCGCGTGGCTGCGCGAGCGCATCTGGCCGCTGGAGGCCGCGCACGACCCGGCGTCGCTCCGCGCGAGCGCCGACCTCGGCCTCGTCGAGCTGCTGCGCGGGGGCACCACGACGGTGCTCGACATGGGGACGGTGCACCACCACGACGCGGTGTTTGAAGCGCTGCGCGACGCGGGCATGCGGGCCTTCTCGGGCAAGGCGATGATGGACGCGGGCGACGACGTGCCGGCCGGCCTGCGCGAGACCACCGCCGCGAGCCTCGCCGCGTCGGAAGACCTCTGCGCGCGCTGGCACGGCGCCGCGGGGGGACGTCTCCGCTACGCCTTCGCGCCGCGCTTCGTGCTCTCGTGCACGGAGGCGCTGCTGCGCGAGACGGCCGTCGTCGCGCGGCGCTACGGGGCGCTGCTCCACACGCACGCCTCGGAGCACCCGGGCGAGCGGGCCGCCGTCCGCGCGGCGCTCGGCGAAGACGACATCGACGCCCTCGCGCGCTGGGGCATCACGGGGGCCGACACGGTGCTGGCTCACTGCGTCCAGGCGACGGCGGAGCAGCGCGCCGCGATGGCCGCCGTAGGGACGCGCGTCGCCCACTGCCCGAGCGCCAACCTCAAGCTGGGGTCGGGCGTGGCCGACGTGCCGGCCCTCCAGCGGGCGGGGGTGGTGGTGGGCCTCGGTGCGGACGGCGCTCCGTGCAACAACAACCTCGACGCGTGGGTGGAGATGCGGCACGCGGGGCTCCTCGCCAAGCGCAACGACGACACCACCGCGCTCCCCGCGCGCGACGTGGTGCGGCTCGCCACCATCGAGGGCGCGCGGGCGCTGGGCATCGACGGCGAGGTGGGCTCGCTGGAGGTGGGCAAGCGCGCCGACGTGATCGTGGTGGAGCTCGGCGGCCCGCACGTCGAGCCCGGCGGCGGGGCGCTCACACGCCTCGCGTACGCGGTGCAGTCCCGCGACGTGCGGCACGTGATGGTCGACGGACGGCTCCTGGTGCGCGACCGGGCCGTCCTCACCATCGACGCCGAGCGGGCGGTGGCCACGGCCCGCGCGGAGCTCGGGCGGGTGCTGGCGCGGGCGGGTCTCTGACGGGTGTCTTCGCGGGGCGCGTTGTTGTAGAAACGCCCCCCTCCGATGACCGAGGCCGCTGAGACCCTACGCCCCCGCTGGTGGCACGCCGCACTCTCCGTGACGGCCGCCGCGGCCCCGCTCCTCGCGCTCGCTGTCGCGGGCGGGCAGCGCCGCTGGATGAGCGACGACGGCTTCATCAACCTCCGCGTGGTGCAGAACGCCCTCGACGGCAACGGGCTGGTGTTCAACCCCGGGGAGCGCGTGGAGGCGGTGACGAGCCCGCTGTGGATCCTCGTGCTGACGGCGGCGGGTGTCGTCCGCGCGCCCCTCGCGCAGACCGCCGCGTGGCTCGGCGTCGTCCTCGGCGTCACCGGGGCTGCCCTGGCGCTCGTGGCCTCGCTCCGGCTCGCGGGCGCGTCGGGCGGCGTGTGGAGGGCGCTCCGGGGGCGGGCGTGGCTGCCGCTCGGCGCCCTGGTGTTCGCGGCTCTCCCCGTCGTGTGGGACTTCCTCTCGTCGGGCCTGGAGAACGGCCTCACCTACCTCTGGATCGGCGCCAGCCTCGCCGCGGTCGCCTCCCTCGCGCGGGTGGGTGACGACGCGCCCGACGACGCGCTCCCGCTCGGGCGCGCGGTGCGCGCCGCGGCCCTCCTCGGGTTTGGTCCGATGGTGCGGCCCGACCTCGCCATCGCCACGGGGCTCTTCGGGCTGGTGGCGCTCACCGCGGTGTTTCGTGGGCGTTCGCGGCGTGACGGGCTGCGCGCCGCGGTGGTGACGGCGGCCGCGCTCGGGGCGGTGCCGGTGACGTGGCAGCTCTTTCGAATGGGCTACTACGCCATCACCTCGCCCAACACCGCGCTCGCCAAGGAGGCCTTCCTCTCCAACTGGCCGCAGGGCGGCGCGTACGTGCTCAACTACGTCAGCACCTACGCGCTCCTCTTTCCGTTGGGCATCCTCGTGGTGTCTCTGGCCGCGGGGGTCGCGTCGTCGCTCGCGAAGGGGTGGCGCCTCACCGCCCTGACCCGCGCCGCCGCGGCCACGTCGGGCGTGCTGTGCGCGCTCTACGTCGCGCGCGTGGGCGGCGACTTCATGCACGGGCGGATGCTACTGCCGGCCACCTTCCTCCTCGTGGCGCCGCTGTGGCTCGTGCCGGTCGGTCGCGGATCGGTGCGGGTCGTGTCCGTGGGGCTGGTGTTCGCGTGGGCCTGTGTGTGCGCGGCGGCGCTGCGCATGACGGTGGAGAACCAGCACAACATCGGCGACGAGCGCGGCTGGTACGTCCGCGGGTCGCAGGTGGCCCACCCCGTCACCGTCGAGGACTACCGGCTCTTCTACTTCTACACCGAGGGGGCCTCGCTCCGTGCGGCGGCTGACGCGAGCTGTCGGAGCGGCCACCTCCCCGCGCGCGGCGCCTCCCTCTCCGACTGCACCCGCGTGGTGTACATCGACCAGCCCGAGTACGGCGCGCTCCAGGGGGCCATCGACCGGATGCCGCTCGACGCGACCACCGTGCACCCTGGCGTGGTGATGGTCGCTGCCCGCGTGGCCGTCGGCATGATGGGGATGATGCTCGGGCCGCGCGTCCACCTCGTCGACCGTGTGGGCCTCGCCGACCCCATCGCGTCGCGGCTCGAGCTCGCCACGCGCGGTCGACCCGGTCACGAGAAGGTGCTCACCAACGTCTGGATCGCCGCCCGCTACACCGCCCCGACGCCTGGTGAAGATCCCGCCATCACGGAGGCCCGCCGCGCCCTCCATTGCGGCGCCCTCGCGGAGCTCGATCGGGCGCTGCGCGAGCCGATGTCGCTCCGCCGCTTCGTGGCCAACGTGCGCGACGCGCGCCGCTTCACCGCGCTGCGCATCCCGGGCGATCCGTGGGAGGCCGCGCGACGCTTCTGCCCGCCGGTTCGTGGCGTGGCGGGCGTGCGTGGGGGTGAGGGCGGGGTCCCGTACAGCCTGGATTGCCCGGCGGGTTCGGTGGTGTCAGCGATCACGTCGACCACCGCGACCGAGACCATCCCGACGCTCGGCAGCGTCAGCGTCGAATGCCGCGCGCTCGGCGTCGGCGGGCTCGGCGCCGCGACAGGGACGCAGCAAGCGGGCATCCCCGCGACCGGGCCCGCGGGGCGGACGGCGTGTCCGGCGGGTGAGGTGATGGTGGGGCTCCGCGGCGGTTACGGAGCGTTGGTGGATGGCGTGCGGCCGCTGTGCGCGAGGCTTACGCGCGAAGGGAGCCTGACGGTGTGGCGCGGCGCGCACGAGGGGGCGCTCATCGGCGGGGCAGGGGGCCTCCCGTGGGAGGTCATGTGCCACGAGCAGACGGTGCTGGTGGGGCTCTCCGGGCGCACGGCGGAGCGCGTCGTGGCGACGGGGCCGATCTGCGCGCCGACGGCGGACTTCCGGCTCCGGTAGCGACCCTACGGCGCGAAGAGCCACACGCCCTCCAACGCCCGCCGCCCGCGCGTCTCCACCACCACGTCCATCGTTCGTTGCGCGACGTCGCAGCGCTCGTCGCGCGCCCCGTCCGCGAACAGCCGCCGCACGCACCACCCGCCCGCGCGCGGCACCGGCACCGTGAAGCGCACCCGCGCCTCTCCCGCCGTCGGCACCACCTCGATCGCGCTCCCCCGCGGCCGCGCGTAGCCTCCCGATTGCGCGCGCGGCGGCCACAATCCCGCTCCGCGAAACCAGCGCAGGGCCCGCGGATCGGGGCGCCATGGCTCGAGGCCTCCGTCGCTCCGCAGTCGCCATGCGGGTGGCTGTCGGAGGCGCTCATAGAGCACCGCGTCGTGGGCGTCTCCCTTCCAACGCGCGATCACCACGCCCGCCCCAACGTCCCCACCGCGCGGGTCGTAGAGCGTGTTGAACGCCCGCTCGTCGTCGACGAACACCAGGCCCCACGCGGGCGGTGCGCGCCGGTACGCGGTCACGCCGCGGTCGGGGAGCGCCCGCGTCACCCGCGCGACCTCCGCGCCCCGCAGCGCACCCGCGACGCTCACGACCGCGACGAGCCCCGCCGCGTGGCGTTCGCCGAGCGCGCTCACCGCCGCGGCCACGAGCGCGTGCTCCAGCGGGATCACGTCGACGAACATCCGCGCTCCGCCGCCGACCAGGTTGCCGTCGAAGTAGAAGGGGGCGTACGCCGCCATGTGCCCGAGCGTCACGCCGACGCACCACCGCGCCGCCGCCACGCCGCGGAGCCTCACCGCCGCCCACCCGACGAGCGCCATCAGCGGCCAGGCGTTGGCGACGTCGGTGACGTGCGCGGCGAGGCGACGTCCCGTCACCGCGAGCGCCTCCCACACCCCGTGGCCGCGCGGCAGGTGACGCGCGACGAAGTCTCCGTGCTCCACCGCGCAGCCGATGCCCGCGCCGAAGCCGTAGCGGAAGCACCCCGCGGGGCCGTCCGCGACGGCGTAGTACGCCGCGTGCGTGCTCACCCCCCAGCGCCCCGTCGCGGCCCTCTGCGCCAGCACATACAGCGCGAGTCCCGGCAGCGTCGCGAGCGCCCACGTCAGCGGGCGACGCCCCTGCCATCCCAACACCGCGCACGCGACCCCCGCCGCGAGGGCCGACATGGGCCGCGTCGAGGCGAGCCAGCCGAGGGCGAGGCCCGACGTGAGCGCGTGGCCGAGCGCGCCCGTTCGTGCGGCCACGAGGGCGGCCCAGAGCGCCGTGGTGAGCGCGAGCGCCGCGGAGCCGTGCGAGAGCGTCTCCGCGGTGTGGTAGCGCAGCGCCACGCACAGGAGCGAGAGGGCCGCGCCCGTCACCCGCGCACGGTCGGCGCGCTGCGGGGCGAGCTCGGCGGCGAGGGCCGAGGTGGCCAGCACCAGGCCCGCAGCGAGCGCGCAGCCCGTCAGCCACGGCGCGCCGAGGGCGAAGCCGGCCGCGAGGGCGAGGGGGTGTCCCGGCGGGAAGACGCCCGCGGTGCGACCGTCGTCAGCGACGAGGAGGAAGCGCCCGGCGAAGCTCGCCGTCGCATCGGGGAGGCGCCACGTGAGCGAGCCCGCGGCGAGGGCCCGCGCCTGGAGCCAGTACATCGTGGCGTCGACGACCTTGGGGGCGCCGCGCAAGGCGAGCGTCCAGGTCGCGTAGGTGAGGGCGGCGGCCGCGGCGGCCAGGAGGGCGACCGCGCGTCGAACACCGTGGGACATCGGCGCGACCATACCCCGGCGGAGCGACGCTGGACACCGGCGCGCGGGGCGCTGTATTCCGTCTGCCATGAAGATTCTGTACGGCGTGGTGGGCGAAGGCATGGGGCACGCGATGCGCTCGCGCGTCGTCCTCGAGCACCTGGTGGCCGGCGGTCACGAGGTGGAGATCATGGCCTCGGGGCGCGCGGTCGACTTCCTCTCGAAGCGCTTCGCGGACGTGAACCGCATCCACGGGCTCCACATGATCTACGAGGAGAACCGCGTGCGCCGGGGGCGGACGTTCTGGTCGAACGTGGTGTCGGGGGCCGCGGGGCTGCCGGGCAACATCGCCGCGTACTTCGAACTCATCCGCGACTTCTCCCCCGACGTGGTGGTGAGCGACTTCGAGTCGTGGACGTACCTCTTCGGCTCGCTCCACCGCATCCCCGTGATCTCCATCGACAACATGCAGATCATCCACCGGTCGGAGCACCCGCCGGAGGTCACGGCGGGGCACGAGGCGGAGTTTCAGCTCACCAAGGCCTTCATCAAGGCCAAGCTCCCGGGCTGCGCGCGCTACCTCATCACCACGTTCTTCTACCCGCCGCTGCGCAAGCCCGACACGTCGCTGCACGCGCCCATCCTGCGGCCTGAGATCCTCGCGGCGAAGCCCACCCGCGGCGACCACCTGCTCGTCTACCAGACCGGCGAGGGCCACGGCGCGCTCATCGACGCCCTCCGCGCGTCGGGCCGCGAGTGCAGGATCTACGGGATGAAGCGCGACCTGAAGGAGGAGGTCGTCGACGGGTCGTTGCGGTATCGCCCCTTCAGCGAGAAGGGCTTCATCGACGACCTGGCCTCGTGTCGCGCCGTGATTGCGGGCGGCGGCTTCACCCTCATGGGCGAGGCGGTGTACCTCCACAAGCCGATGCTGGCGGTTCCGCTCGGGCTCCAGTTTGAGCAGGTGCTCAACGCCCGCTGGCTGGAGGCCCTCGGCTACGGGATGGAGGCCCCCACGCTCGAAGACCCGTCGGCGGTGAAGGCCTTCCTCGAGCGCGTCCCGGCCTGCGAAGAGGCCCTCGCGGGGTACAGCCAGGACGGCAACCGGCTCCTCCTGGAGGAGCTCGACGGGCTCCTCGGTCGGGCAGCGTCAGGAGCCCTTTAGCCATGGCCGGGGTGTGGTGTAGTCTCCTCGTCCATGGCGCGCCACGTACACCCCCTCCCGTTTGTGCTCGGCGTCGCGTTGGCGTCGTGTTCGCAGGCGCCGACGCAGTTTGTCGGGCCTGACGCGGGTCTCCCCAACGACGTGCCGGTGTTCGACGACCTCCCGCTCGACGCCGCGCGCCACCAGGACGTGATGCTGGTGCGCCGTGACGTCGCGCCCGAGACGGACGTCGAGCTGCGCGAAAACTGCGAGACCCCCTTCGACGACAACGGCGACGGCCGCGCCAACGAGAACTGCGCCTGCCTCCCGGGCTCGGAGCAGATGTGCTTCCAGCGCGGGGGCGAGCTCTTCCGCGAGCCTTGCCGCATGGGGCGGCAGCGCTGCGAGGGGATGGGCGAGCTCGGGCGCTGGGGCGAGTGCGCGGGCTCGTGGCTGCCGCTCCCCGAGGCCGAGCAGCAGTGCGCGCTCACCGAGGGCTTCAACAACGCCACGGCGGTGCGGCCCCCGGTGGACATCGTGTGGTTCGTCGACAACTCGGGCTCGATGGTCGAAGAGAACCGCTACGTCAGCATGAACCTCAACTCGTTCGCGTCGATCATGCAGGCGTCGGGGCTCGACTTCCGCGTGGTGATGGTCGCGCGCCGCGGGACGTCCACGCTGCAGGTGTGCGTGCCGCCGCCGCTCGGGGGCGCGTCGTGCGGAGACTCCGCGCGCTTCCGCCACATCGACCAGCAGGTGGAGAGCACGGACGGGCTCCGGCTGGTGATGTCGACGCTGCCGCGGTGGCGCGACTTCGTGCGGCTCCAGTCGCTGAAGTTCTTCGTCGCGGTGACCGACGACGAGAGCGACATCACGGCCGACACCTTCGACCGGATGATCCGCGCCGAGCCGGCCTTCGAGCGCTACACCTTCCACAGCATCGTCGGCTACAACGACCGCACCGACTGCCCCACCATCGCGCGGCTCGGCGCCACCTACCTCACGCTCTCCGACCGCACCGGCGGCGAGCGGGCCCGCGTCTGCGCGATGGACTGGACGACCATCTTCCGCACGTTCGCCGACGCGATCGTTCGCCGCACCAACTTCTGGCAGCTCACGCGCCCCGCCCGCGCCGAGACCATCCAGGTGTGGAGCGTCAACAACGAGGGCCGCCGCACGCTCCTCCCGATGAGCGCGTGGACGTACGACGCGATGACCAACCGCATCACGGTCAACCCGGCGATGTTCCCGCGCGACAACGCGGGGTTGGAGATCACGTATCGGCCGGCGGAGGCCTCGCCGTAGCGAGGTCGTGGGGTGGGGGGGCGGCGCTCCCCGCACAGGGAGCGCCGCGCGGGCCCGTCAGGGGGTGCAGGCGATCGTACGGACCACCATCACGCTGGTGCTCGCGGCCGACGTGGCGGCGCTGGTGAAGGGCGCCGGGAAGGACGTGACGCGCGTGTGGACCGACTGTCCCCAGCGCGAGAGCGACGCGCTGCTCGAGCCTGCCATCGTCGGGTGCGAGGCGTCGGTGATGGTCACCGTCTCGTCCGAGTGACCGCCGGTGCCCGAGAAGGCGCCGATGGGGACGAGCTGGCTGTAGCCTCGGAACGAGCCGCCGAAGAGCCCGTCGACGTAGAGCGCCGTCCC
>JBILLV010000419.1:0-7179 GCA_044375895.1 Polyangiales bacterium
GCTCGCGAGGACGGCGCGGTCTTCGGGGTCGAGGCCCAGCATCACGAGCCCGACGAGGTACACCACCGCCGCCACCACGACGCCCGCCACGAAGCGCCCCAGCGAGTGGCCCTCCGCCCCCCACAGCGCCACCTGCACGGCATGGCCCGCGAGCGCGCCGCCGACCGAGGCCGCGGCGGGCTTCCAGAGCGCGAAGGAGAAGCCCTGGGCGCCCGTTCGCCAGCGCGAGAAGGTGAGGCACAACACCTCCGACACCACCAGCGCGATGAAGAACGACGCCGCCGCCCCGACGAGCCCGTACCGCGGGATGAGCAGGTTGGGCACCACGAGCTGGAGCGCGAGCGACACGAGCGCCGCGTACACATTGAAGCGCGCGTTGCCACTCAGCGGGAGCGCGTAGCTCCCGAGCGAGAGGGCGCTGAAGAGGTAAGCGATCGCCAGCACGCCGAGCGCAGTGCTCGCCCGCGGGAAGCCCGGTCCGTGGAGCGCGAGGATGGCGCCGCCGAAGGCCACCAGCGCCGCGGCGAAGGGCATCGCGAGGATGGCCACCCAGCGCGTCTGGCGCTTCAGAAGGGCGTTGAGGGCTGCCGTCTTGCCGTTCTCGATGAGGGCGGGGATGTCGCCCGCGATGCCGGGGTAGAAGGCCGCGCGGAGCTGGAAGAGCGTCGCCGCGTAGGGGAGGCACGCGTTGAAGACGCCCGCATCGGCGGCGCCGCGATGAAAGTTGACCAGCAGCCCGTCGACCCGACCGCGCAGCGCGGCCACGAGGCTCATCGCGAGGAGCGGCGCGCCCGCCCGCAGCACGTCCGCGTCCCAGGGAGCCTCCACGACGCGACGGAGCGTGGCCGGGAGCGACACCACGCGCCCGTAGAACACGGCCGCGAGCAGGGCGGTGAGGGTCATCCCGGCGACGACGGCGGCGCAGGCCCCGACGATGCCGGTCTCCAGGCGGAGCGCGAGGGTGGTGAGTCCGAGCAGGACGAGCGGCTGCAGGAGCCCCCTCGCCCAGAAGTCGTACTTCATCACCTTGTGCACCTGCGTCGCCACCAGGAACACGCTCGCCGCGTGGTACGCGACCGGCACGAACACCAGCGTGCGCAGCGGGTCGGCCAGCCGCGGGTCGCCCTGCATCCCGGCGATGCGATCGGCGCCGAACACCACGAAGGCGCTCGCCATGAGCCCCGAGAGGAGAACCACGCGAAGACACTGGGCGACGGCGTCGACGACGGCCTCGCGGTCGCCCTTCGCCCGCGCCACGCTCACGCGCCGGGCGAGCACCGTGTCCATGCCGAAGAGGGTGAACACCGAGACGAGGTCGACGATGCCGTTGGCGGTGGTGTAGCGGCCGTAGCCGTCGTCGCCGAGCACGCGCCCGAGCTGGATGTGAAACGCGGGCGTCGAAGCCTGCGCGAGGAGCGTGAGGAGGTTGACGCCGACGCCCTTCGCCTCCGAGGCCGCTCCGCCTTCGGCCTTCGCGTCGCTCACCGCGGGAGCCGCCGGAGCGTCGCCGTGAGCTCGTAGGGAGGAACCACGTAGACGAGGTTCTCTTCGTAGAACTCGCGGGTGCTGTTGGAGAGGTTGGCGAACACCTCCACCACCTTGCGCACCATCCGTCGGAGGTACCAGGGCGAGGTGAAGCCCAGGTGGAGCGAGGTCACTTCGAAGCGGTAGTCCTTGCCGTAGCGCGGCACCTGGCGATGGAGCAGCGGCGCCGCGGCGAGGTACGAGAAGCTGTAGAGCCCGAAGGGGCGCACGTGCGTCGGGTCGGAGTGGTAGTAGGGGTTGGCGAAGTGGGGGACGGTGACGGTCACCACCCCGTCGTCAGCGACCGCACGCGAGAGGGCCGCCATGAGCCCGTCGAGGTCGGGGACGTGCTCGAAGAAGTGGGCCGAGTGGACGCGCGCGACGCTGCCTTCAGGGAGGCTCGTGAGCACCTCGACGGCCTCGCCGACGACGTCCACCGCGGGGTGGTCGAGCATGTCGACGCCGACGGCCTTCGGGTCGACCTTCGACGGCCCGCAGCCGAGCTCGAGGGCCCCGGGGGTTTCGCGGGTGAAGCCCTGCAGACGCCCCGCCCGATCGACGAAGCTCATCGGGCGCGCTTCGCCTCCGCGTAGCGGGCCATCACGTCGGCGAGGGCCACGTCGATGGGGCGGAGGTGAATGCCCAGCGCCTCCAGCCGCGACGACGCCAGGATGCAGTTGGAGCGCGGCGCGAGCGCCAGGCCGCGGGCGACGAGCTCGTGCTCCTCGATGAGCTCGCAGCGGTGCGACGGATCGACGAGCTCGCGGTAGCGCGCGAGGAGGTCGCGGTGGCGCATCGTGCCGGGGTTGGTGACGTGGAAGACGCCCGTCCCGCGCTTCGCGACCAGGGCCGACATCGCCGCGACGAGGTCGTCGATGACGGTGACGGAGTTCTCGACGTCGATCACCTGGGCGTAGCCCGCGAGCTTGGTGATGAGGTTGCGCGGGTGGGGCGCGGCGTCGACGGGCATGCGGATGCGCACCACCCCCACGTTGGGGCGCGGCGCGAGGAGCAGGTCGGCCGCGTACTTGCTGCGGCTGTAGTACGAGATGGGGTTGGCGGGGTCGTCTTCGCGCCACCCGCCCGACGTCGGCGAAGGCCCGTAGAACACGCAGCCCGAACCGACGTGGAGGAGGTACGCCCCGGCCGCCTCGCAGGCCTCCGCGAGCACCAGCGGGCCGAGCACGTTGCTCCGCCAGGTAGCCTCGCGGTGGGTCTCGCACCAGTCGACGTTGGGCCGGCCCGTCTTGCCCGCGCAGTTGATCACCGCGGTGGCGCGGGTCTCGAAGATGGCGCCGTCGACGGCGTCGCGGTCGGTGATGTTCACCTTCGAAAGAACCGCATCGGGGAGCTCGCGCGCCAGGCGTTCGCCGAGGAAGCCGCCGCCGAAGATCAGGGTGCTCATGAGTGTCTCGCCAGCTCCACGACGCAGTCGTCGCCCACCATCAGGGTGATCGCCCCGGCGCGCGCGTCGCCCGGTCGCACCCGCACGCGCCGCCCGAGGAGGGAGTCCTCGAGCCGCGCGATGTCTTCCACCACGCACCCGTCCATCAGCACGGAGTGATCGACCCCCGAGCGGGCCACCGTCACGCCGCGCCCGACGCTGGTGAAGGGGCCGATGCGCGCGTCGACGATGTGCGCCCCGGCGCCGATGACTGCGGGGCCGCGGATCACCGAGCGCTCGATGACGGCCCCCTCCTCGATGGAGACGCGGCCGGTGACCTTGCTCGCGGCGTCGACCGATCCCTTCACGCTGTGCTTCAGCCACGCGTCGAGGACGGTGTCGTTGGCGAGGAGGAGGTCGTCCTTCTTGCCGGTGTCGAGCCACCACGACGTCACGATGTCGTGATGAACCTCTTCACCCCGCGCGAGGATGCGGGCCAGCGTGTCGGTGATCTCCAGCTCGCCGCGCGCGCTCGGCTTGATCTCCGCGATGGCGCTGAACACCGCCGCGTTGCGGAAGAGGTACACACCCACCAGCGCGAGGTTGCTCGGCGGCACCGCGGGCTTCTCCACGAGCCCAGAGATGCGCCCGGCGGCGTCGAGCGTGGCGACCCCGAAAGCCCGCGGGTTGGGCACCTCCTTGAGCATCACCGAGGCGCTCACCGTCGGCGACGCGAGGAAGGCGTCCACCGCGGGCCGAATCGGGCTGCCGATGAGGTTGTCGCCGAGGTACATGCAGAAGTCGTCGTCGCCGAGGTAGGGACGCGCCGTGAGCACCGCGTGGGCGAGGCCGCCGGGGCGATCTTGGACGATGTACGTGAGCCGCGCGGCCCAGCGGGAGCCGTCGCCCAGCGCCGCCTGCACCTCCGCGCCGGTCTCCGGGGAGACGACGACGCCGATGTCGGTGATGCCCGCGTCGACGAGGTTGTCGATGACGAAGAAGAGGATGGGGCGGTTGGCCACCGGGACGAGCTGCTTCGCCCCCGTGTACGTGATGGGACGGAGCCGCGAGCCTGCGCCGCCCGAGAGGACGAGGCCCTTCATCGCGCCACCCCGAGGCGCTCGCGGTCGTAGCCCTTCTTCGCGACCGAGTCCGTCCAATCGCGGTGCGTGAGGTACCAGGCCACCGTCTCGCGTAGGCCCGCGTCGAGCGTGCGGGTGGGGCGCCAGTCAAGCGCGTCGTGGGCCCGCGCGGCGTCGATGGCGTAGCGACGGTCGTGGCCGGGACGATCGCGGACGAAGGTCTTGAGCGTCGCGTAGCCGCCGGGCGGTGGGGTGTAGCCCGCGGCCGGAGCGAGCTCGTCGAGGAGGCCGCAGAGGGTGTTCACGAGGTCGAGGTTGGTTCGCTCGCCGTCGCCGCCGAGGCAGTAGGTCGCCCCCGCGGCGCCGCGCGTGGCCGCCGCGAGGAGGGCCGCGCAGTGGTCTTCGACGAAGAGCCAGTCGCGCACGTTGAGGCCGTCGCCGTACACCGGGAGGGCGCGGTGTTCGAGCGCGTTGAGGATCATCAGCGGGATGAGCTTCTCGGGAAACTGGTAGGGGCCGTAGTTGTTGGAGCAGTGCGTCGTCACGACGGGGAGCCCGTAGGTGCGGCCCCACGCGCGAACGAGGTGGTCGGCGGAGGCCTTCGAAGCGGCGTAGGGGGAGTTGGGCGCGAAGGGTGACGTCTCCGCGAAGTGACCGTCGACGCCGAGCGAGCCGAAGACCTCATCGGTCGACACCTGCACGTGGCGAAACCCGCGCGGGGCGGCGCCTGTTCCCACATAGCGGCGGGCGGCGTCGAGGAGGACGTGGGTGCCGAGGATGTTGGTGCGGAGGAAGGCCGACGCGTCGTCGATGGAGCGGTCGACGTGCGACTCCGCGGCGAGGTGGAGGACGGCGTCGGGGCGGTGCGTGTCGAGGAGCGCGTCGACCAGCGCGCGGTCGCCGATGTCACCGACCACGAAGCGATGCTGCGGGTGGCGCTCGACGTCGCGGAGGCTCTCGCGGTGGCCCGCGTAGGTGAGCAGGTCGAGCGTGACGACGGCGTGGCCCTCGTGGAGCGCGCGGCGCACGAGGTTGGAGCCGATGAAGCCGGCGCCGCCGGTGATCAGGAGGACGGACACGGGCGAGTCGTACCCCAGGAGCCTCCGGCGCCGCAAGCAGCCGCCCTCACGGCGCGCGGTCGACCACGACGAGCCCGAAGATCCCCAGCGTCGCGTCGCCGTGCGTCACGGCCCGATCGAGCGCCACGAGCGCGCGCGCCAGCGGACGCGGGACGTGCGTGTTGAGCCGCAACCCGCCGCTCGCGAGGTAGAGCCACTTGTGGAAGGGCGTTCGCTTCACCACGCGGAGCGCCGGAAACTCCCTTGCGAAGCGCGCGTCGCTGTCGCGGAAGACGCTCGTCGGGAGCCGCGAGTTGGCCCCGCCCATGCGACCGAAGCCGCGGATGCCCCAGTCGTCGGGGTCGAGCACGCTCGGCTCGTGGTGAATGGCCCGATAGAACCACTGCCCCACCGGCGTGAACCACGGCTCCACCATCACGATGCGCCCGCCCGGACGCAGCACCCGCGAGGCGCCGCGGAGAAAGCCCGCGGCGTCGGGGAGGTGGTGGAAGACGTCGAAGCACGCGATGGCGTCGAGGGCGTCGGGCGCGAAGTGCTCGTCGATGCGGCACGCGTCGACCACGCGGTCGGCGTGGGCCGAGGGGACGCACTCGCTGGTGATGGCGTGGGGCGCAAACTCGCGGAAGAAGCCGCCCCCCGAGCCCAGCTCCAGCAAGCGGGGGAAGGCGTCGCGCGGGATCTCCGCCACGATGCGCCGGTACATCTCCCGGTAGATCTCGTGGAGCAGCGGGTTGCGGCGGATCTTCGCCGCGTCGCCATCGATCTCGCGCCAGTCGTCCATCGCCGCGCCCTGGTAGCACCGCGACACCGGGGGCGACAAGGGTTGACGGCTTCCCCCTCGGCGACGCAAGAGTCTCCGCCGCCGTGGCCCGCCCTCCCTATGCCCAGTTCCTCGTGGCGCTCGCCGCCAGCGTCGTGTTCGTCACCGCCGGGCTCACCACCACCATCGTCCCGCGGCTCTGCGCGGGGCTCGCGCTGGCGCCCGCGCTCGTCGCGCTCGTCGGCGGCGCGGCGTGGATGATCGCGTCTCGTTCGCAGCGCGACCCGATCGTTGGTGACGTTCCCTTGTGGACGCTGCCGGTGGCCTGCGCGGCGATGGCGGTGCCGGTGTTCGCGGCGTGGGGTGAGGCGCGCACGCACGGCACCTTCGTCGGCGGCCTGCTCCCGTACAGCGACGCCGCGGACTACGTCACCGGCGCCCTCGGCCTGCTCACCGACGGCCGCCTCGACGTCTGGAACAGCCGCCGCCCGCTCAACAGCGTCCTCCTCGCGGTGCGTCTCGCGCTCGCGGGCGATCTGCGCGTCGCCCTCGTGCTCCAGGCGACGCTCCTGGGTGCCTCGCTCTGGCTCGCGGCCCGGGCGGTGGCGCGCGATCTGGGGCGGGCGACGGGCCTCGCCCACTTCGGCGCGATGGCCACCTTCGGCGCGGTGTTTGTCCCCACCACGCTCAGCGAACCCCTCGGCGTGAGCGTCGGTGCGCTCGCGCTGGCGCTCCTCTGGCGGGCGGCCACCACCCGCACCACCTGGATGCTCGCCGCGGGCTTCGCGGCCCTCTCCGTGGCCCTCAACGCGCGCTCGGGGCCCTTCCTCGTGATGCCCGCGCTGCTCCTCTGGGTCGCCCGCCTCCCCGACGCCAACGGCCGCCGCTGGAACCCCCGCGCCCTCGCCACGGCCCTCGGCGGCCTCGCGACGGGCTTTGTCTTCAACGGCCTGGTGTTTCGGCTCCACCACGGCATCCGCGGCGCCGCCCAGGCCAACTTCTCCTACACGCTCTATGGCCTCGCCCGCGGGGGCCTCGGCTGGGAGCGCGTCTACGTCGATCACCCCGAGATTCGCGCGCTGACAGAGACCGCCCGCGCCGAGGTGGTGTACGGCCACGCCTTCGCGCTGCTGCGGGCGCATCCGACGGGCCTCGTGGTCGGGCTGTTTCGCAACGTCGAGCACCTCGTGTTCGCGTGGACGACGAGCGCGACGGGGGGCCTCGCGGGCGGGCACCCGGTGCTCCAGTGGATCCTCGCGCTCGCCGCGGTGGGGGGCGTCGTTGCGGTGCTGCGCGGCGTGGTGAAGCGGGCGCCGGGCGACGCCCACGTGGGGCTGGTGACGCTCGGCG